>CAZGPO010000131.1:0-793 GCA_964527745.1 uncultured Dechloromonas sp. | reverse complement strand
CATGATGCGCGGCGCGACACCGGCGGTGGCCATGCCGACGACCCGGGCCAGCGGCTGCAAGCCATACTGGCCGGCGGCGGCTTCCGAGGCGATGAGCAGGGCGCAGGCGCCGTCATTGACGCCGGAGGCATTACCGGCCGTCACTGTGAGGTCCGGGCCGTTTACGCCCTTCAGTTTGGCGAGTTGCTCCAGCGTCGTTTCCGGGCGCGGGTGTTCGTCACGGTCAACCCGTTTTGGGTCGCCTTTTTTCTGCGGAATGACGACCGGCACCAGCTCGTCAGCGAAGCGGCCGGCGGCATCGGCGGCACCCCAGCGCTGCTGCGAGCGGACGGCGAAGGCATCCTGATCGGCGCGGCTGATGCTGAAATCGGCGGCGACGTTGTCGGCGGTCTGCGGCATCGAGTGGGTTTCGTACAGCTTCTTCATCGCCGGGTTCACAAAACGCCAGCCGATGGTCGTGTCGTAGATCGCCGCGCTGCGCGAGAAGGCGGATTCCGCCTTGCCCATGACGAACGGTGCGCGCGACATGCTTTCGACGCCGCCGGCGATCATCAGCGAGGTTTCGCCGGACTTGATCGAGCGCGCGGCGAGGCCGACCGCATCCATGCCGGAGCCGCACAGGCGGTTGACCGTGGTGCCCGGCACTTCGATCGGCAGGCCGGCGAGCAGGCCGGACATGCGGGCGACGTTGCGGTTGTCTTCGCCGGCCTGGTTGGCGCAGCCGTAGATGATGTCGTCGACGGCCTTCCAGTCGACCTGCGGGTTGCGCTGCATCAGCGCCTTGAGCGGCACG
>CAZGPO010000130.1:1340-6504 GCA_964527745.1 uncultured Dechloromonas sp. | reverse complement strand
GATTCCGGCGGCAGTCGGGCCGGGGACGGTCAAGGCGCTGGCTGCGCAGGGGGTTGGCGGCTGCATCGCACCGCGCGAGCGCTTTGATTCGGAGGCGCTGCTTGCCTTGCCGCAACTGGCTCATACGCAGGTCTGCGGCCGGCGCATTGTCATCTTTCGTGGCGAGGGCGGCCGCGAATTGCTTGCCGAGACGCTGCGCGCGCGTGGCGCCGCAGTCGAACTTGTCACTTGCTACCGGCGCGCCGGACCTCCCAATGGTATCGAACCCCTGCTGAAGGCATGGCGTGCCGGGCGGCTCGATGCGCTGACTGTGTCGAGCAGTGAGGGTCTACGTTATCTTGTCGATTTGCTCGATGCCAAAGGCCGCGCCTACCTGCAGACAACACCTCTTTTCGTTCCGCATGCCCGGATCGCCGAAAATGCCCGGGCATTGGGTTTGAGCAACATTATCCTTACCGATGCAGCCGATGCCGGCATTCTGGCCGGCTTGCGTGCTTATAATTGGCCAGCATGACAACTGACGACACGAACCCCACAATTTCAGCTGCGCCGCCGGAGCAACCGGCGCCCCCGAAGTCGGCACCGCGTGCGACGCGTTTCAGTCCCTGGCTCCTGGTTGCCGTCGCGGCCCTCGGGCTGGCTGGCTGGCAGTGGTACGAAACCCGCCACAAGCTTGCCGACATGCAGGCGCAGGTCGCCCGCCGCCTGGCCGAGAGCGATGCCGGTAGCAAGGAAGACCGCGGCGTCCTCAAGCAGATGCGCGAGCAGGTCGAAGGCTTACAGGGCAAAGCAGGGGTGGCCGATGCCCGGTTGGCTGAACTGGCGAACCAATCGGAGGCGCTACAGGCGCTTTATCAGGAACTGGCGCGTGGCCGTGACGACTCGGGCCTGCTCGAAGCCGAACAGGCCATCGTTCTGGCCGGGCAGCAATTGCAATTCGCGGGCAACGTACCGGCGGCGATTCTTGCGCTGCGCACCGCGCAAACGCGACTGGCCAGCGTCGAACTGCCGCAGGCGCTACCCTTGCGCCAGGCGCTGGCGCGCGATCTGGAGCGCCTGACGGCGCTGCCCGCAGTTGATGTGGCCGGGACCAGCATACGCATCGAACAGGTACTGAGCGCCATCGACAAGCTGCCGCTGGTGATGGAATCACGGCCGCAGGAGAGCCCGGAACAGCCGGCCGCAACGCCGCCGTTGCCCTGGTGGCAGCGCACCGGCCGCGAGATATGGCAGGAGCTGAGAAGCCTCGTCCGCATCCAGCGCTACGACCGTGAGGAGGCCGTATTGCTGGCACCCGGACAAGGATTCTTCCTCCGGGAAAATCTGAAACTGCGCCTGCTCAATGCACGCCTGGCGCTGCTTTCGCGTGATCAGGACACCTTCCACAGCGAGCTCAAGGCGGTTGATGATGGCCTGACCCGCCATTTTGATGGCAGCGATAAGGGTGTTCAGGCAGCGCAGGAAACACTGCGCGAACTGGCGGCGACCGCGGTCGTGGTCGCGGTTCCGCAGCTGACGGAAACCCAGGCTGCATTGACCAGCCCGCATGGCGGCAAGGATCGGCAATGAAGGGTCTGTTCTGGGTCCTCGCCCTGTTCGGGTTGGCCGTGGCGGTGGCGCTCGGCGCGCATCTCAACGAGGGTTACGTCCTGCTCGTTTTGCCGCCTTACCGGGCGGAGATCAGCCTGAACTTGTTCGTTCTGGCGCTGGTCGCGCTGGTCCTCGTGCTTTACGCAACGGTGCGGGCACTGGCCGTGACCTTCGGCCTGCCGAAGCGGGTCGTGGAATATCGCGAGCGCCGCCGTCGCGAAAAGGGCGGCCGGATATTCCAGGAGGCCGTGCGCCTGTTGTTCGAGGGGCGCTTCGGGCAGGCGCTGAAAAAAGCCGGCGAATCGTATGAGACCGGTTCGGCGCCGGGGCTTTCGGCCCTGATCGCCGCGCGCGCCGCGCAGCGCATGCGCGAACCGGAAAAACAGCAGGAATGGATGCAGCGGGCGATGTCCGACGATGTGCGCAACGAGGCGGCAACGCTGATGCTCGAAGCCGAGATGATGAACGAGTCGCGGCGCTTTGACGAGGCGCTGGCCGCACTCGGCAAACTGCAGGGCAAGCAGGGTCGCCATATCGCTGCGTTGCGCCTCGAACTGCGCGCGCGTCAGGGGGCCGGCGATTGGGACGGGGTGCTGAAGCTGGCCCGCCAACTCGAAAAGCGCGACGCTTTGCCGCCGGAAGTCGCGCGCGAGATCAAAATGGTCGCCCATCTCGAAAACATCGCAGCCCGGCGCGCCGATGCCGGGCGGTTGCGCGAGTATCTGCGCTCGGTGCCGGCCTCCGAATATGGTCGCCGCCTGGTGCTGGCCGCCGCGCGGGCGCTGGTCGAACTGGATGAACAGGATGTTGCGCAAAAACTGATCGAAAATGCTTTCGACGGCAGTTCGGAAGCGGCCTGGCAACCAGAGTTGTTTGAGCTGTATGGCGAACTGAGCGGCCCCGGCCTGACGGCGCGGATCGCCAAGGCCGAGGGCTGGCTGCAAAAGTATCCGGGCGAGGCCGTGCTGTTGCTCGCGCTTGGCCGCATGTGCATGAAGCAGGAACTATGGGGCAAGGCGCAGAGTTATCTGGAAGCGTCGCTGGCAACCTCGGAGTCGCGCGACGCCCATTTGGCGCTGGCCGATTTGTGCGATCAACTCGAGCGTAGCGACGAGGCCAACCGTCATTTCCGGGCCAGCGTGCGCCTTGAGCCGCGATGAACCAGGCCGCTTGCGGCAAATCGCCTGAGTTTCAGGCCCAGTCCTGCGGCTTGAGGAAAACTTCATAAAGCTCGGCTTCCGGCGTGGCTGGTTCCGGCTTCCAGTCGTAACGCCATTTGACGATCGGCGGCAGCGACATCAGGATCGACTCGGTACGCCCGCCTGACTGCAGGCCGAACAAGGTGCCGCGATCCCAGACCAGGTTGAATTCGACGTAGCGGCCGCGCCGGTAGGCCTGGAAGTCGCGCTCGCGTTCGCCGTAGGGCGTGTTGCGGCGCTTGGCCAGCACCGGCAGATAGGCTTCGGTGAAGGCGTTGCCGACGGCCTGGGCCAGGTCGAAACAGCGTTCGAACCCGCCTTCGTTGAGGTCATCGAAGAAGACGCCGCCAACGCCGCGCGGCTCGTTGCGGTGCTTGAGGAAGAAGTATTCGTCGCACCATTGCTTGTACTTCGGGTAGACGTTGTTGCCAAACGGTGCCAGAGCCTCCCTGCAAGTCGTGTGAAAATGGGCCACATCTTCCCGTTGACCGTAGTAAGGCGTCATGTCCATGCCGCCGCCGAACCACCAGACATCGTCCTCGCCTTCCTTGCTGGCGACGAAGCAGCGGACGTTCATGTGCGCCGTCGGGCAATAGGGGTTGCGCGGGTGCAGCACCAGCGAGACGCCCATCGCCTCCCAGGCGCGCCCGGCCAGTTGCGGCCGAACTGCAGTGGCCGAAGCCGGCAGCGACTTGCCGGTGACGTGCGAGAAATTGACGCCGCCGCGCTCGAAGAAATCACCTTCCTCGATCAGCCGTGAAATGCCGCCGCCGCCTTCCGGGCGTACCCAGGAATCCGTGCGGAAGGGCTGGCCGTCGAAGGCTTCGAGTTCGCCGACGATGCGACTTTGCAGGCCGGTGAAGAAATCCTTGAGGCGGGTGGTGTCCATGAGTTCTCCGGAAATGATTACGGGCGGCTCATTGAAGAAGCCGCCCGCATGATGTTGCGGCCTGCGTTATCGGCTGATCGCGCGGTGGCCGATATCCTTGCGGAACTGCATGCCTTCCCAGCCGATCTGGGCGACTGCCTCGTAGGCACGCTTCTGGGCCAGCCTGACGTTCTCGCCAAGCGCCGTGACGCAGAGTACGCGGCCGCCGCTGGTGACGACATGCCCCTCCTGCACGGCGGTGCCGGCATGGAAGACATGCACGTCTTCGCCGAAGCTGTTGCCCTTGGGCAGGCCGTCGATCACGTCGCCCTTCTTGGGGGTTTCCGGGTAGTTGGCGGCAGCCAGTACAACGCCGAGGGCAACGCGACGATCCCATTCTGCATCGACCTGGTCGAGTGTGCCATCAATGCCGTGTTCCAGCAGATCGACGAAATCCGACTTCAGGCGCATCAGGATTGGCTGGGTTTCCGGGTCGCCCATGCGGCAGTTGAATTCCAGCGTCTTGACCGAGCCATCCTTGCCGATCATCAGGCCGGCGTAGAGGAAGCCGGTGAAGGGGATGCCGTCGGCCGCCATGCCCTTGACGGTCGGCAGGATGATTTCGCGCATCGCCTTGGCGTGCACTTCCGGGGTGACGCACGGGGCCGGGGAGTAGGCGCCCATGCCGCCGGTGTTCGGGCCCTGGTCGCCGTCGAAGATGCGCTTGTGATCCTGGCTGGAGGCCAGCGCCAGCACGTTCTTGCCGTCGACCATGACGATGAAGCTGGCTTCCTCGCCGTCGAGAAACTCCTCGATGACGACGCGGGCACCGGCGTCGCCTAATTTGTTGCCGGACAGCATGTCGTCGACCGCGGCATGCGCTTCGTCAAGCGTCATGGCGACGACGACGCCCTTGCCGGCGGCCAGGCCGTCGGCCTTGATGACAATCGGCGCGCCTTTTTGGTCGATGTAGGCATGCGCCGCGGTCGACTCGGAAAAAGTGGCAAATTCCGCAGTCGGAATATTGTGGCGCGCCATGAAACGCTTGGCGAAATCCTTCGAGGATTCAAGCTGGGCAGCTTCCCTGGTCGGGCCGAAGATCTTCAGGCCGCGGGCGCGGAACACATTGACCAAGCCAGCCGCCAAAGGTGCTTCCGGGCCGACGACGGTCAGGTGTACGCCTTCGCGCTCGGCGAAGGTCGCGAGGGCGACAGGGTCGGCGAGGTTGACGTTCTGCAGCCCGGATTCGCGTTCCGTTCCGGCGTTGCCAAGGGCGACGTAGACTTTATGCACGCCTTCCGACTTGGCGAGGCGCCAGGCCATCGCATGCTCGCGGCCGCCGGAACCGATTACCAGCATCTTCATCAGGAAAGATCCTTTTCTGGATTTCATTTGCACCATTGTCTCTCGCACGGAATGCCATCATTGTTGCCATCCATCTTCGTGCCGGGACAGTTCCTGATAACCCAGGTGGTTTCCTCGCATGAAGTCATTTTGCTTGGTTTGC
>CAZGPO010000130.1:0-1330 GCA_964527745.1 uncultured Dechloromonas sp. | reverse complement strand
CCGCCGCGGAACGGGAAGAAGGCGTCCGAGGCGACGACCGAGCCCTTGAGTTCGAGGCCGGCCTGCTGCGCCTTGATGCTGGCGATCTTGGTCGAATCGACGCGGCTCATCTGGCCGGCGCCGACGCCGAGCGTCATGCCGCCACCGCAGAAGACGATGGCGTTGGACTTGACGAACTTGGCGACGCGCTCGGCGAACAGCAGGTCTTCGATTTGCTGGGCGGTCGGCTGAACCCGGGTGACAACCTTGAGGCCGCTGGCCTGGGCGGTAAAGTCGTCCGGTGTCTGGACGAGCAAGCCGCCGCCGACGCGCTTGAACTCCAGCGTGTTGAGCACACGGGAGATGGGCAGGACGAGGACGCGCAGGTTCTGCTTGGCGGCCAGCGCGGCCTTGGCTTCGGCGGTGAAGGCCGGGGCAATCAGCACTTCGACGAAGTGCTTGCGCGCGTTCATGGCGTTGACCACGTCGATGCCGACTTCGCCGTTGAAGGCGATGATGCCGCCGAAGGCCGAGGTCGAGTCGGTTTTGAAGGCCTTTTCGTAGGCAGAAAGCAGGCTGCCGTCGATGGCGACGCCGCACGGGTTGGCGTGCTTGATGATGACGCAGGCCGGAACATCGAAGGACTTGACGCATTCCCAGGCGGCATCGGAGTCGGCGATATTGTTGTACGACAACTCCTTGCCCTGCAGTTGGGTATAGGCGGCGATGCTGCCGGCGACCGGGTTGATGTCGCGGTAGAAGGCGGCGCTCTGGTGTGAGTTCTCGCCGTAGCGGAGGATCTCGGTGCGATCGAAAGCGGTCTGGAAGGCCGTCGGGAAGGGCGAAAGTTTCGGCGCTTCGTCGGCGCCGGATTCGAGCGCGGTCAGCCAGTTGGCAATTGCCGAGTCGTAGCGTGCGGTATGGACGAAGGCTTTCTTGGCCAGGCCGAAGCGGGTTTCCAGTTTGACGGCGCCGCCGTTGGCCTGCATTTCGTCGAGCAACGGTTGGTAGTCGGCCGGATCGGTGACGATGGCGACGGCAGCATAATTTTTGGCCGACGAACGGACCATGGCCGGGCCGCCGATGTCGATGTTCTCGATCGCCTCTTCGAGCGTGACGCCCGGCTTGGCGACGGTTTCACGGAACGGGTAGAGATTGACGCAAACGAGGTCGATGGTCGGAATGCCATGTTCGGCGATGGTCGCCAGATGTTCGGGTAGGTCGCGACGAGCCAGGATGCCGCCATGCACCTTGGGGTGCAGGGTCTTGACGCGGCCGTCGAGCATTTCCGGGAAACCGGTGTAGTCGCCGATCTCGGTTACGGTCAACCCGGCTTCGCGCAGCATTTTTG
>CAZGPO010000129.1:0-6746 GCA_964527745.1 uncultured Dechloromonas sp. | reverse complement strand
CGTACGCGCACAACGACAGGCTCCTGGTCAAGGAAGGTGACTCGGTGAGGGGCGGCGCAGGCGCAGGGTGGCCGGTAGCAGGGCGAACGACAGGAAATCGTAGGCTGGTTGCTGGTGCTCGCTCGCCGCCAGCAATTCCGACATCGGCCGGCCGCTCAACTGACAGATTTCCAGCGCGCGTTGCAGGCGCTGGCTGTCGGTCGGATGCAGCCTTGCTGCGGTCGATGGGTCGAGAAGGGCCAATTTCGCGTGCATTGCTGGCCAGCCGAGGATGGCCGCCTCGGCATCGATTTCGGCGCGCAGCGCGGCGTCGGCTTGCGGCAGTTCGGCGAGGCCGTGCAGCAGGGCGCGGAAATACAGCATCGTGCCGCCGACCAGCAAGGGCACCTTGCCGGCAGCGCTGATTTCATCCATCGCGGCCAGCGCATCGGTGCGGAAGCGGGCGGCGGAATAGCGCTCTTCGGGCGATATCAGGTCGATCAGGCGGTGCGGGTAGCGGGCCAGCATCGCCCGATCGGGCTTGGCAGTGCCGATATCCATGTCGCGGAAAACCTGCGCCGAATCGACGCTGATCAGTTCGACCGGGAAGCGGTCGGCGAGCGCCATGGCAAGGCCCGTCTTGCCCGATGCAGTCGGACCCATGAGCAGAATGGCGGGCGGCAGGCGGGTTTGAATCATGGCGCCGAATGCTATCACGCACCCCGCAGACAGGGCCGGTTTATAATGCCGTCATCAAAAGGGCCGCAAGCCAAAGGGGGAAACCATGCCGCTCGTTCCATGCCGCGCCTGCGGTCACACCGTCGATCTCTCGGCCGAAGCCTGTCCGGGCTGCGGCGCCACCAATCCTGGGCGCAAGATGAGTCGCCAGCAGCATGACCTGATTGTCCTGCTGGTCCAGCTCGTGATCGGCACCGCGCTGGTCTTCTGGGCCGGCAACGCGGCCTGGAATGCGGTTGGTCCGATCATCCAGCAGCAAATGGCGAAGTCGACAAACGGCTGACCGGGGCGTCGGCAACAGGCGTTACCAGAGCGGTTACCAGCGCAGGGTGAAGCGGAATTCCGCGCGACTGGGTTCGCTGTTCGTAATGCGAACGCGCGCGGTGTAGTCGTTCGCTTGCTCGGGTTGCTGGACGATTTCGACGGTGCCGGGGCCTTCGATATTTTCCAGGCGCACTGTGACCGGGCGTGCCGGCAGGAAACCCTCCACGCGAGTGTCCTGGTGCTGCCGGCGCAGACTGCGGCCGGAGAGGACGTTGACGCGGACGCTGCGATGGCGGAGCGAGACCTCGATGGTGCGGTCGACATCGCCGCGCCAGTTTAGGTTGTTGCCAAGCTGGGTCGTACCGGCTGGGGCTGTTGCAGGAGCGGCTGCTTCCTCGGCGCTGGCCGGCAAGGTTGCGAAGGCGGCGCCGAGGCAGAGCAGGGCGCCGGAAAGAAACGCGGCATATGGCTTCATGGCGAAATCGTGGATTCGTGAAAGAAGCTCCCGAGAATACGTGAGCAGCTCTAGCATGTCCATTTGACGCGCATTATTGATGAGGCGGCAGGGATGTCTCGTCGGCCGCTTGGGCGAGCCGCTCGTACTCGGCGATGACCTCGGCACCAAGCAGCAGCAGGGTAGCGGCCAGTTCGAAACTGAGCAGGATGGCGATGGCGCTGGTCAGCGAGCCGTAGACGACGCTGGCATTCGACAGGCTGCTGAAATACCAGACCAGAACGTGACGGATAATTTCCCACAGGCCGGTCGCGGCAATGCCGCCAACCAGCGCATGCCGTACCGAAACCCGGCCGACCGGCAAAAAGTGGTAGATCGCGGCGATCATCAGCGCTTCGGTGGTCAGCCCGAGCAGGTGGAATATCGTGCCCGAAACGCCTTGCAGATGCCAGATGTGACCGGCAATCGAGACGCTGTCCGGCACCCGGGTCTGGACGCCGACCGAAATCAGCGTCACGGCCAGCAGGCCGATGCCGAGCAGGCCGACGAATGCATAGGGCAGCAGCAGCGAAAAGAGCGACGAACGTTGATCGGCCATGTCGCGATGCCCGAAGATGACCCCCATCGCCTGGTTCATTGCCGAGAATGTGACCGAGCTGAAGAAGATCAGGGTGCCGAGCATAACGGTACCGATGGCGACCTGCTGTTCAAGAAAGCGCGACAGTTCGTCGAGGACTGCGGCGGACTGGCTGGGCACCATCCAGTCCAGATAGCGCCCGAGGGTGTCCAGCAGTTGGTCCGGCGAAACCAGCTTGGAGAGAGCGATGACGCTGAGGATCAAGAGCGGAACGAGGGAAATCAGTGCGTAGTAGGCGATGGCGCCGGCCAACAACAGGCCGCGGTGGGCCTGAAAGTTCTTCAGTACGCGCAGGACGAAGCCGAGCGGGTTGGCGAGGGCCTGAACAGCGGGGGAGTGGTGGCGATGCGGCATCTGACTGGAGGGTTCGGTTGATTGCCGCTTATTGACCGCGCAAAAATAGTTTGTCGAGCTGGTCGAGGCTAAGTTCAGTCCATGTCGGCCGACCGTGATTACACTGGCCGGCGCGTTCGGTTTCTTCCATCTGGCGCAGCAGCGCGTTCATTTCCGGCACACTGAGCAGGCGACGGGCACGGACGGCACCGTGGCAAGCCATCGTCGCCAGTAGTTCATTGCGCCGCGCGGTGGTGAGATGTGTGATGCCGTGTTCGCGCAGTTCGGCGATCAGCGAGCGTGCCAGCGCCACCGGGTCGCCGGATTGCAGCAGCGCCGGCACGCCGCGCACGCCAAGCTGTTGCGGCCCGAGCGGGGCGATGGCAAAGCCGAGTTCGGCGAGCGCTTCGGCGTGTTCCTCGACGGCGGCGATGTCGAGCGCCTCGGCCGAAAACACGGCCGGAATCAGCAGCGCCTGGGTGGCGATCTGCCGGTCGTCGAAGGCCGTTTTCAGGCGTTCATACAGGATGCGCTCGTGTGCCGCATGCATGTCGACCAGCACCAGGCCGCGGATGTTCTGGGCCAAGATGTAGATGCCGTGCAACTGGGCTAGCGCGTAGCCGAGCGGCGGAATGCCAGGGTCGACGGCGGATTCAGGCTGAAATTGCACGCTGTTTTCAAGCGGGCCGCTGGTGGCTGACGTTACAGTCTGGGCGGCGCGGGCAAAGGCGAGATAAGCAGCCGCGGCCGGTTCAGCTACGCCGAGGCTGGCCTGGTGGCGAAGCGGCGATGCGTACCCCAAGGGTACTTCCTGCGGAGCGTAACTGAAATTTGCCGGTTTTTCGGCGTTGACCGCGGCAAATGGCGTTGCGTTGGACTCAACGGCGACCGGCGTCGCCAGCGTGCGTTGTAACGCATGAAAGACGAACTGGTGTATGGCACGCGAATCGCGAAAACGGACTTCGGTCTTGGCCGGATGCACATTGACATCGACCAGCGCCGGGTCGATCTCGATGAACAGGCAGACGGCCGGCTGGCGGCTGCCGTGCAGCACGTCCCGATAGGCTTCGCGCAGCGCATGGCTGATCACCTTGTCGCGCACGAAACGGCCATTGACGAAAACCTGCTGCCCATCCTTCGCTTCGCCGGCGCGGGTCGGGTCGATGGCGAAGCCGGCGATTGCCAGCGGGCCGGCCTGCGCTTCGAGCCGGCGCGCGGCGACCAGGAACTCGTTGCCGAGAATGTCGGCGATGCGCCGCGCGCGGTCGGCCGGCGCCAGCTGGAACAGGCTGCGCCCGTTGTGTGTCAGGCTGAAGGCGACATCGGGCCGGGTCAGCGCCAGACGGCGGACGGCGTCGGCGCAGTGGGCAAACTCGGTGCCCTCGGCCTTGAGGAATTTGCGCCGCGCCGGGGTGTTGAAATACAGGTCACGCATCTCGACCAAGGTGCCGGCCATCAGCGCCGCAGGTTCGGGCTCGGCGCCAGGTTCGGCTTTCAGCTTCCAGGCTTGCGCCGCACCACGTTCGCGGCTGCTGATGGCCAGGCGGGCGACGGAAGCCACCGAGGCCAGCGCCTCGCCGCGAAAACCGAGGCTGGCGACGCGTTCCAGGTCGTCGAGCGAAACAATTTTCGAGGTGGCATGGCGGGTCAGGGCCAGCGCTAGCTGTTCGCGGGCGATGCCGCAGCCATCGTCGGTGACGCGGATCAGCTTGACGCCGCCTTCTTCCAGATGCACCTGGATCGCCTTGCTGCCGGCGTCGAGGCTGTTTTCGAGCAGTTCCTTGAGCACCGAGGCAGGCCGTTCGACCACCTCGCCGGCAGCGATCTGGCTGATCAGCAGGTCGGGAAGGCGGGCAATGGTCGGCATCGGCGGATTATACCTTGGGGTAAAATCAGGCCTTCATCATGCTCGGCGCCCCACATGGAATTCCTCACCCAGTTCATCGACATCGTGCTGCACCTCGACAAGCATCTGGCGCTTCTGGTGCAGCAATACGGGCTGTGGATCTACGGCATCCTGTTCGTCATCATCTTTTCCGAAACCGGCTTCGTCGTGACGCCCTTTCTGCCCGGCGATTCGCTGCTCTTCGTGGCCGGGGCGCTGGCGGCGCTGGGCGAGGGCGGCATGGATATTTTCGTGCTGATCGTCGTGCTTTCGGTAGCGGCGATCCTCGGCAATACCGTCAATTATCATATCGGACGCTATCTCGGCCCCAAGGTCTTTCATTGGGAGAATTCGCGCTTCTTCAATCGTGCGGCACTGCTCAAGACGCATGCCTTCTACGAAGTGCACGGCGGCAAGACGCTGGTCATCTCGCGCTTTCTACCCTTGTTCCGCACCTTCGCGCCTTTCGTCGCCGGCATCGGGGCGATGTCCTACGCCAAGTTCACGCTGTTCAACCTGGCCGGCGCCATCGCCTGGGTCGCCTCGTTGTGCCTGGCCGGCTACTGGCTGGGCAATATCCCGTGGGTCAAGGCCAACCTGTCGCTGATCATCATCGGCATTATCGTCGTGTCGCTGGTGCCGGTTGCAATCGGCTGGCTCAAGCACCGGGCGGCCTGATGCGCTGGCTGGTCATTCTCCTGATCCTGTCGCTGGCCGGATGTGCGACGAAGATGGGGAGGGATGGCCGGACGCAGACCACGGTCGACGCCAAATATCTGGCCAAAACCGAAATCGACCGTATCGCCGATACGGTGCGTGGCGAAGTGGTCGACGGCCTGATGCTGATCGCCGACAAGCTCTACAAACGTAATCCGCGCGAGTGGAAGAAAGCCGGCGTCGCCAGCCGTGAAGCCGCGCTGGTGCGGCTGAAGCGGCGCAATGTACAAAGCCTGCCGGAACTCGGTGGCCGGCGCGAAGGGCAGGCGGCGGCGCTGGCCTTCAGCGAGACTTACGAAGGTGATCGCGTCGCGGCACTGATGTTCGGCTTGCTGACGATGACCGATGCCGCCTTCAACTACAAGGATGAATTTTTCATCCTCGATTCGCTCGACGAGCGGAAACTCTACAATTCGGCGCGCAACATGGAAATCGCCGTGTGGAAGCTGAACGATGACCGCAACCGGGCCGGCGAGCTGTTTCTGCTGGCGAACGAACTCGATCCGGCCCATCGCAATCTTTCCTTCGAGCGCGAGTTCGGCCGCCAGATGGGTTTGCTCGACCTGATGGCGGTGATCGTCGCCGATCGCAACGGGCGCGGTATTTCGCGCGTCAGCCAGTCGGTCGTCTCCACCGTATTTTTGCCTGTGGGCTTCCTCAAATGAAAAACATCGTCATCCTGATTTCGGGCCGTGGTTCCAACATGGAGGCGCTGATCGCCGCCCGCGACGCTGGTACGCTGCCGGTCAATATCGCTGCCGTGATCAGCAACCGGCCCGACGCGGCGGGGCTGGAAACCGCCGAAAAGGCCGGCATCACGGTGCACTACATCAACCACAAGGCATTTCCCGAGCGTGACGTCTTCGACGCCGCTCTGGCAGAATGCATCGACGGCTTCGTACGCCATTACGCAGGCCGCCTGATGAACATCCACCCTTCGCTGCTGCCGGCCTTTCCCGGACTCCACACGCACCGCCGGGCGCTTGACGAGGGCGTGCGCATCCACGGTTGCAGCGTGCATTTCGTGACGCCGACGCTCGATCACGGCCCGATCATCATCCAGGCCGCCGTGCCGGTGCTCGACAGCGATGACGAGGCGATGCTGGCTGCCCGTGTGCTGCGCCAGGAACACCGGATCTACCCGCAGGCCGTGCGCTGGTTCGTCGCCGGCCGGCTTCGCCTGGAAGGCGGCCGGGTACGGCTGGCCGGCGAAGCGCTTGCCGATACCGCGCTGGTCGCGCCCGAGGCCGCTTGAGCGGCGATGCCGGTCGCGCTGTTCGCCGCGCTGCTCGGATCGTTGGCCATTCATGCCGCCGCGCTGCTCGGGATGGATGGCGAACTGTTCGGCGGCGAGCCGGAACCAGAGCAGGCTCCGCTGCAGGCCGAGCTTCGCCCGCCGCCACCACCACCTGCCGCCGCGCCCGTGATTACACCGAAACCGGCAACGGTACCGGCAGCCAGGCCGCCAGCGCCGCCACGCCTGGCAATTGCCCGGCCTTCTCCGCTGGGCGCGCCGCTGGCGCCGACGGTGCCCGAAACGGCATCAAAAATCACCCCTGAAAAGCCGTCGACCGCAACGATGACCCCCAGCCCACCTGCCACCCCGGTTCTGCCGGCAACCGGCGCGATCCGTTTCGCCATCTACAAGGAATCGCTCAACCTGCAGGTCGGGCGTGCCGAGCATCGCTGGGATTTCACCGAGGATGGTCGTTACCGCCTGACCGGGGTCACCGAAACCA
>CAZGPO010000128.1:0-6763 GCA_964527745.1 uncultured Dechloromonas sp. | reverse complement strand
CCTCCGGCCTGCTCGACCGCGCCCACGTCATCACCGACACCGAAGAGAAGAAGCGCAACCTGTATCTCGCCGAGTTCATGATCCCCATCGTCAAGGGCGGCGGTACCGAAATGGCGATCGACGTCACCTCGCTGGGCATCCAGATCTACGGCGGCATGGGTTTCATCGAGGAAACCGGGGCTGCCCAGCACTGGCGCGATTCGCGCATCACGACGATCTACGAAGGGACCACCGGCATCCAGGCCAACGACCTGCTGTTCCGCAAGCTGATGCGTGACCAGGGTGCCACCGCCAAATACGTCTTCGGCGAAGTGGCAGCCACCGCCAAGGCGCTCGGCGCTTCCAACCGTCCGGAACTGCAGGCGATCGCCGGCCGTCTGGGTGATGCGCTGCAGGCCTGGGTCAAGGCGACCGAATGGTTGTCGGCCGAGGCGAAAAACGGCCTGGCGGGGCCGTTGACCGCAGCAGTGCCTTATCTGCATCTGGCGGTTACCGTTTGCGGTGGCTGGATGATGGGCAAGGCCGCACTGGCCGCCGCCGGCTACCTCGACAAGGGCGAGGGCGACCATACCTTCTATCGAGCCAAGATCGCTACCGCGCACTTCTACGCCGACCAGATGCTGCCGCTGGCGACATCCTACGGCGTCACGGTACAAGCGGGCGCCGGATCGCTGGCGGCGCTGACCGACGATATGCTTTAACGCGTTATCGCCGGTTGTCGATGTCCATCCCCCGCCACGGCGGGGATTTTATGTCACCGGCGCCGCCGGTGACGGTATCCCTTGTGGATTTTCGCCGTAAACTGGTTATGCCGGCTGGCGGGCGCTATCATGCGCGTCATGCTGACCATCGAAATCGTTTCCGACGTTGTCTGTCCCTGGTGCTTCATCGGCACGCGCCGCCTCGAGACCGCCGTCGCCATGGTGCGCAGCCAAGTTCCCGACTTCTCGTATCAGAAGCGCTGGCTGCCTTTTTTCCTCAACCCGGATACCCCGCCGGAAGGCGAACCCTATCTGCCTTTCCTCGAGCACAAGTTCGGCAGCCGGGCGGCGGTCGAGGCGCTGTTCGGACGGGTTCGCGAAGCCGGTCGCGCCTACGGCATCGACTATGCTTTCGAGAAGATCGAACGGCGCGCCAATACGCTGCGGGCGCACCGCCTGATCCATTGGGTACAGGAGCGGGACAGTGCCGATGCGCTGGTCGAGCGCCTGTTCGTCGCGCAGTTCCAGCGCGGGGAGCATGTCGGCGACATCGCCTTGCTCGGCAGGATTGCCGCCGAGTGCGGCTACGATGCGGCGGAGGTGACGCGCTATCTGTCTTCTACCGAAGACGAGGAGCTTGTCCGTGAGCGGGAACGCCAGATTCGGGCGAGTGGGGTCAAGGTGGTCCCGACCTTCATTCTGGCCGGAAGCAAGGTCATTGCCGGCGCCGAAGACCCGGCGCTTTTCGCTGCAGAAATCCTGGAATGTTTGCGCTAGCGCGCAAGGGCCATCCGCCATTCCTGCCAGCCAAGGGTTAAAACCATGATCAAAGTGCTGTCGTTCATGCTTCTCGTCAGGCGTGTTCTGGTCGGCGGTATCGCCGCATTGACGCTCTGCGGGTCTCTGGCTGCCGCCGAGCGCCCGCGCGTGGGTCTCGTTCTCGGCGGCGGTGGCGCTCGCGGTGCGGCGCATATTGGTATCCTGGAAGTCCTCCGCGAAAACCGGATTCCCGTCGATTGCGTGGCCGGCACCAGCATGGGCGGACTGGTGACTGGCGCCTTCGCCGCCGGGCTGAGTCCCGACGAGATGCTGGAGGCGATGGGCCAGGCCGACTGGCGGGATATGTTCAACGACAACCCGCCGATCAGCGAGCTCAATCCGCGCATCAAGGCCCAGTCCCGGCGCTTTATCCCCGGTACCGAGTTGGGAGTGAAGGAAGAGGGCACGCAAACGCTTCCCGCCGTCGTCCAGGGCCAGAAGGTCAAGCTGTTCATCAACCGCCTGGTGCGCAGCCAGTATGGCGAGCCGCTGATCGAGAAAATGCCGATCCCGGTCTCCATCATCGCCACCGACCTTGTCACCGGCGACAAGGTGACCTTCCGCGAGGGCAGCCTGACCCATGCCATGCGCGCCACCATGTCGGTGCCCGGCCTGATGGCGCCGGTCAAGGACGGCGAGCGCCTGCTGGTCGATGGTGGCCTGGTCGACAACGTGCCAATCGACGAAGTGCGCAAGAGCTGCAATCCCGATGTCGTGATCGCCGTCAATGTCGGCTCCCCGCTAATGAAAGCGAAAGATATCGGCGGAATCTTTTCGGTGGCCGGGCAGATGATCAATATCCTGACCGAGCAGAATGTGACTCGCTCGCTGTCTACACTCGGTTCCGGGGACATCTACATCAAGCCGGATCTTGAAGGCATCACCGCGGCTGAATTCAGTCGCTACGCGGAAACGGCCAAGCGGGGACGGGCGGCGGCCGAGGCCATGCTGCCTCGCCTGAAGGTTTTGAGTGTCGGCAAGCAGCAGTATCAGGACTGGCTGGCGACCATGACGCCCGTGCGCGGCGAATTGCCGGTCGTGGACGAAGTCCGGATCGCCGGCTTGAAGCGGGTCAACCCGGCCTACCCCGACCGCTACCTGAAAGATCATGAAGGTGCGCCGGTCGATGTCGACCGCCTGGACAAGGACATGGGGCTCATCTACGGTGACGGGTTATACGACAACGTAGATTTTTCGCTGCTTTCTACCCGTGACCGGAACATCCTGCGCGTGACCCCGCTGGAAAAGGAATTCGGGCCGGATTACCTGCGCTTCGGCTTCAACCTGAATGCAACCTCCAACAATCCATCCACTTTCAATCTGCGGGTTGCCTACCAGAAAACGCTGATCAACAGCCTGGGCGGCGAATGGCTGGCCGGGGTGCAGGTCGGCAACGAAAACGGGGTGTTTACCGAGTTTTATCAACCGCTCGATGCCGAGCGACGTTTCTTCCTGGAACCGAAGCTCTCTTATTTCCGTTCTCCGCTCGATATCTATCAGAACAACCACCGGATCGCCGAGTACTCGGTCGATCAGACCAGTCTCGATCTGATGGCCGGGGTCAATGTCGGCCTGTGGGGGCCGGTGTCGGTTGGCTGGGCGGAGCGTTACCGCAGCGCTGAACTGGATACCGGGTCGCCGACGCTTCCCGCAGGCAGCGAGCATTTTGGCGGTTTCCTGGCGAAACTGGATTTCGACCAGTTCGACCGCCTCTACGATCCGACGCACGGCTGGGCGGCCCATGGAAGCTACTTCTACGCGGCCGGGGATGGCTACGACAAGGCCGACCTGGATCTGCGCGCGGCTGACAATTTCGGCGATTACATAGTCCACGGGCGAATCCGCGGCGCCGGCTCGTTTACCGGTAGCCTGCCGTTCTACGATGCCGTGGCGCTGGGCGGCTTCATGAACCTGTCGGGTTTTGCACGCAACCAGATCATCGGCGAATCGCTGATGTACGGCAACGTGCGGCTGGAAAAAATCGTCGGTCGATTGCCGGCCGGCCTGCGTGGTGACATGCGGGTCGGTTTGGCCGTGGAAGGCGGGAAAGTAGACGGCCGCTACACGGAAACCAACCTGAACGGCTGGCAAAGCTCGGTGACCGCCTATGTCGGCGGCGAAACCCCACTGGGGATGGTCTACCTGGGTTATGGCTACGCGCCGAACGGCATGGGGAATTTCTACCTGTTCATCGGCCAGCCGTGACGCGTACTGGATATTGACAGCTTCCGCGTCAACTGCCTGCGACGTAGCGCGTGGAACTGATCGCTCGCGGGTTCGTATCCCGGTATTGGCGTAGTATTCAACTACCCGATTGACAGAATGGAGGTCGCAGTGACAGCCAGAAGCAGCAGTGGCGGGCGCAAGCCCGCGGCAAAATCCGCAGGCCGGAAAAGCAGCAAGACACAACCCTTCGATGCGGTGGGCGGTTTGACCAAGTCACTGCGCACGCTTGCCGGCCAGGTCGTCGGCATGGCCGGTGCAGCGGTCGATACCTCGCTACACGCCGCCTCCGGCCTGTTTCCACATGGCGTGGCATCGACCAAGGCCCTGATCAAGGCGGGTGGCTTCCTGCGCAACATGCGCGAGGCAGCGGGGATCCCGCTCGATGATCTGGGCAAGGCCATCGACCTGAAAGATCCGTCACTGCTCGAACTGGCGGAGAACGGCAAGATGGCGCTGCCGTTCGAGGTTGTCCTGCGCCTCGCTTCGGTACTCGCACGTAACGATCCGGTGCCCTTCGTCATGAATTTGACCAAGGCCTACAGTCCCGGGTTATGGCGCATTCTCGAATCGTTCGGCATCAGCCGCTTGGTCGAGCATGCCGGACGCGAGCATGAGTTCATCAGCATTTACCGGGCGCGCGACGAAGCCCGCAAGCTCACCGATGAGGAGTTCGCCCGGGTTCGCAAATTCGTCGAGACGGCGTTCGACATGGCGCTCGAGTTCAACCGTGAAGCCAAATCGGCTGCCGTCCAAAAGAGTCCGGCGAAACGGGCGCCAGCAAAGCCGCGCAAGAGCGCAACGAAATAGCTGAAGCGCGGGGCGGCAGGAAAGGGCGGCGCTGGCCGCTTTTTCAGCGTGTCTTCAGCAGCAGTTCAGCCGCGGCATCGAGATCGGCCTTCTTCATGACGCCGAGCCGTTTCTGGAGAACATTCCCGTTGCGGTCGATCAACAGTGTGAAGGGCAGGCCCCCCTTGGTGTTGCCGAGCGCCTGCATCAGCGGAATGCCTTTTTCCTTGGCCAGGAAGAGCGGGTAGTCCATCTCGTAAGCCTTGGCGAATTCCCTGGCCGGTTCAACCTTATCCTCGATGCCGATGCCGAGGACTTCGAGTTTGCCCTTGTGGGCATTGCGGATGGCGATCAGTTCGGGAATTTCGGCACGGCACGGGCCGCACCAGCGGGCCCAGAAATTGACGATCAGCGGCTTGCCCTTGTAGCGCTCCAGGGCCACCGGTTTGTCGTCGAGATCGTTCAGCGTGGCGGCGAACAGCGCGGCGGAGGAGGGCATCTCATCCGCCGCGGTCAACGTCGAAAACAGGGCAAAAAACAGGACGGAAAGAAGTGCCTTCATGGCAGGTCGCCACGGCGGAATATCAGATAACCGACGGTAGCACTGACCAAGCCGAGCGCTGCCGGATAAACCAGCGCGAAGATCTTGTAGCCGGCAGTGCCGAACAGGTCGAGTATGACGTAGGCAGACGGGCCGAGGACGATCAGTTGCGGGTCGAACAGCGCCAGTGCGGCGGTGCGGAAAACTTGCAACGGGTTGGCGAGGGCCAGCGTGACGGCGATTTCCGGAGCCACCTTGCCCTGGATCATGACGCCGAGCAGGATCAGGTCGAGGAAAAGCAGCAGGAACAGCCAGACCATGAAGGCAGCACCCTGTGCCATGTCGGTGGTGCGCGCGATGGCCGAGATCAGCATGCCGATGCCGAGGAAGCACATGGCCATGACGGCGAGCAGCGCGGTGTAGTAGCCGAACATGTCCCACGGCACTTCGATGCCCTGGATGGTCGCCCAGCCGACGGCGCCGAGCATGGCCAGAAAGACCGGCAGGAAGACGACGATGTAGCGGCCGACGATCTTGCCCCAGAACCAGGCCGAGAGCGATACCGGCAGTGACAGCAAGTACTCGAAGACGCCGGCTTCGCGGTCGCCGGCCACCGAGCGCACGGTGGTGATCAGCACGAAGATCGGCAGGATGGCCATGGTCAGCTGGATGTAGGTGACGAGCAGGCGCGACAGGCCGATGAAGCCGAGCACCCGCGATTCGGTCAGGCCGAACAGGAAGAGCAGGGCGACGATGCCGCCGAAAACCAGCGTGTAGATCTGGAACCAGCGGGCGCGCAGCGATTCGACGATGTCCAGTTTGGCGGTGAGCCACAGTTGCTTCATTTATTTTCCTTTGGCCAGAACATGCTGGCGCATGCTCTCGAAATCCAGGCTGCCCATCTGCGGGTAGGCGACGGCGCCGAAGTTGTAGCCCATCGGCGAGGTTCGGGTAATGAACTGCGCCTTGCGCGGGTCGAGCCAGATGACTTCCTTGCTCTTGCTGGTCACGTCGGCCACCCACATGCGGGTGGCGGGCTCTTCGAGCCACGGATGATTCTTGAGGTTGTCGCGAATCCAGAAGGTAAGGCAGCCGATGTCATCGAACTTCACCGCCATGTTTTTTGGCCCGCCGCGCAGCTGAGCGGCAAAGCGCCGGTCCGAAATGGCCATGCTGCAACGCGGGCAGACATCGCGGTCCCATTTGATCTCGACCATTCCTTCCGGCCAGTCGGATTTCTTGCAGGCCGACAGGGCAAGTGCCAGCGGCGTCAGCGCGAAACCGCCGAGTGTCAGACGGCCGAGGAAATTGCGGCGGGGTGCGTCACACATCGCTTAGTTGGCGTTTTCGGTCAGTGAAATGTCGCTGACCAGCGCCGAGTAGCGCGAAATCATGCCGAGGAAGCGCAGGCGGTCGGGGCCGGCAATCTGTCCTTCCCACACCAGATTGTCGTCCCGCGCGGTGAATTGCCAGGCGGCGATGGACTTGGCGAAGGCCGGCTCGAAGCGCTTGATGACGATGCGGCAATCGAGCTTGTCAGAGAGCGCAACATCGTCGGCGACCTTGTCGTCGAGGACGACCTTGCCCATATCCATCTCGACGACACGGTTGACCAGTGCGGAGACTTCGTCGAGTCGGTGACTGGAAATGAGCATCGTCGCTTCGTTCTGGCGTTCGGCCAGCAGGTCGA
>CAZGPO010000127.1:2008-6768 GCA_964527745.1 uncultured Dechloromonas sp. | reverse complement strand
GTCATCAACAACGGAGCGGCCGGCATGCCGAACTTCAGGGGCCAAACCGGTGGCCTGCTGACCCGGATCGCCAGCACGCCGCCAAACCACCCGGCGCTCTACGGAACGACGCAGCGCGGCGTAAACGTCGATGCCCTGCCGATCGACTACAACAACGCGGAATGGGACCGACAGTTTCTCGCCAACTGGCCGCCCGGCTCGCCGGCCTGGTGTTCCTATTACCCACGCATCTCGCGCAGGCCGGACCATGACATCGAGCGCGCCGCGGGGAATTATTTTTGTAACAAAACGCCGGTTTGAGCGACTAAGTAGCACGAACCCCACACTGCCTGGCGCATTGCCCGTGGCGCCAGTGCCTACCGCAGGAGAAGAACATGAACCGTCGCAACTGGATTTTCGGTATCTCCGGTCTGCTGGCAGCCGGCGCGCTGCCTTTTGGCCTGGCCGGCGCGGCCCAAACCTTCCCGCTGACCAAATCCCGCGATGAGTGGCGCAAGCTGCTGTCGCCAGCCGCCTATCGCGTACTCTTCGAGGACGGCACCGAGCCGTCCGGCAGCAGCCCGCTGAACACCGAAAAGCGCGCCGGCACATTCATCTGTGCCGCCTGCAACAATCCGCTTTTCGCTAGCGCCCACAAGTACGAAAGCGGCACCGGCTGGCCCAGTTTCTGGCAGCCGCTGGATGGCGCCCTCGGCACGTCGACCGATTTCAAGCTGATCTACCCGCGCACCGAGTATCACTGCGCGCACTGTGGCGGCCATCAGGGCCATGTCTTCAACGACGGTCCCAAGCCAACCGGCAAGCGCTATTGCAACAACGGCGTCGCCCTCGCCTTCGTGCCGGAGGGCAGCCCGCTGCCGGCCTTGCGCACATGAAAATTGCGGCTTTATTCGGGTTGACCGCAGCGCTCGCCTTGGCTGCGCCACTCACCAATGCGCAGTCGCCGACGACGGCAGCGCCACCGGGCAGCGCCACGGCGATTTTCGCCGGCGGCTGTTTCTGGTGCATGGAGCAGGATTTCGAGAAGGTGCCTGGCGTCAGCGAAGTCGAATCGGGCTACACCGCCGGGATGACATCCAATCCGACCTACGAAGCGGTCAGCTACGGGCAAACCGGGCATGCCGAAGCGGTGCGGGTGTTCTACGACCCGCAGAAAGTGACCTATCCGCAACTGGTCGACTACTTCTGGCGCCACATCGACCCGACGGTCAAGGATCGCCAGTTCTGCGATGTCGGATCGGCGTACCGCAGCGGCATCTACTGGCAGAACGAAGCCGAACGCGGAGTCGCCGAAGCCAGCCGCGACGCATTGCTGAAAAGCGGTCAGTTCAGGACCATCTACACCGAACTGGCGCCGGCTTCGACGTTCTGGCGCGCCGAGGAATACCACCAGGACTACTACAAGAAGAATCCGCTGCGTTACGGCTACTATCGCCTTGCCTGCGGCCGCGATGCGCAGGTGGCCCGGGTCTGGGGCGGGCGAAGGTAGCCGACGAGCGAAATTTTTGCAGGATGCTTGACCGACCTGAGAAACCTTGTCACGCCCGCGTTGACTTTTGCCGAAGTTGTGACTTTATGCCCCCGACCCATGATGGATGTCGTCGTCCTCTTCTTCCTGCTCGGCCTGTTCGCCGGTCTGGCCCGTTCTGAAATGAAACTGCCGCTGTGTGCGCGATGCGAAATGGGACGAGGCGGCGAATATCCGCATCGAAATCATCTGCACCCTGGCGCTGGCCGATGCCGTGCTGACCCGTCTGCAAGACCGCTACTACGAGAACTTCGCAATGGTGGCCTGTCTACAAGAAGTCGATGTGCTGCGCCCGGAGAAATTCTGAATCAGGCTGGCGCCGACAACAAATCTTTGGAATGCCTCAATCAGAGCCCAGAACGGCGCGCGCCGATTCGAGCACGGTCCGGATCGCCGGATGTGTGACGCGCCGCTCGGCGCTGATCAACCAGAATGCCTCGCGAATTTCGCTGACTTCACCGATGCGGCGCACGTCGTAATGTCGACAAATTTCGTCCGCCAGTTGGGCCGGCCCCGGGAAGATGCCGGCCCCGGCCTGACCAAACGCCTTCATCAGCGCCCCGTCGTCAAATTCGCCCATCAGGCGCGGCGTCAGTCGCTGCTCGTTCAACCACTGATCGATCCGGCTACGAACGGCAGCACCCGACCCCGGCAGCAATAAGGGGGCGCCATCAAGACAGGCCGGGAAATCCGGCTCGTCCTTGATAAGCCCCGCCCAGGCAAAGAAGGCCAGCGCGCTTTCGCCCAGTTTGTGGTTATGCCCCTTGATCGCCAGACCGGGTGGCATCTGCCGGTCGGCCACCACCATGTCGAGACGATGCAACGCCAGTTCACCCAGCAACAGGTCAATCGGCCCTTCACGGCAAACCAGCCGAACCGGTTCGGGCAATTTCCCGACCGGCGCCAGCAGGCGATAGGCAAAGGATTTGGGTACGACATCGGTGATGCCGACCCGCAGCACCGGCAGCGGCTGTTGCCGCCGGGCACCAAGCGTGGACTTCATTTCATCGCCGAGTTGCAGAATCTCATCAGCATAAGACAAGGCCATGCGCCCCGCTTCGGTCAGCTCCAGCCCGCGCCCGGCCGGACGGAACAGCACGGCGCCTAGATCTTCCTCAAGCTGGCGAAGCTGGCCGCTGATCGTCTGCGGGGTCAGCGCCAGGCGCTCGGCGGCACGGGCAACGCCCCCCATGCGCGCGACCGTCCAGAAATTTCTCAAGTGTCTCAGGTTCATGGAACTCCTCGGTTTTTACCGATGATTATGTAAGGAAATATCGTCTTTATTAAATCACCTTTGCGCCCTATCTTGCACCTGTTCCCACTGCAAAAAGGAATAGACAATGAAAATCGACATTCGCACCCAGGGTTTTGAACTGACGGCCGGCTTGCAGGCGCACACTGAGCGGCGCATCCAGTTTGCCCTCGACTGGGCCAGGCACGATATTCACACGATCAAGCTCAACTTCTCCGACATCAACGGCCCGCGGGGTGGCGACGACAAACGTTGCCACTTGCGCATCCCTATGCCGCACATGCGCGATGTGATCATCGAGGATACCGCTGCCGACCTCTATCTCGCCGTGGACCGTGCCATCGATCGCGCCGCGCGCACGCTCGAACGCCGCTTATCCCGGCAGCGTGAATTCGGCCCGACCCTGTCGCTGGCCGCCTACGAATAAACTGTGAATACTGCCCCGCATCCGGCGTCCAGTACATGACCGAAACAATTTCTCCCGCCTTCACGGCAAGTTTCCGCGAGCGTCTGCGGGTTTTCATCGAGCATCCGCGCGTCCAAGGCACGATCATCGCGCTGATTCTGCTCAACGCCGCGTTGCTCGGACTGGAGACCTGGCCCGCCGCGATGGCGGCGGCCGGTCCGGCGATCCGGATGCTCGACCAGGCCATCCTGGCAGTATTTGTGATCGAAATCGCCCTGCGCCTTTACGTGCATCGACGCGCTTTCTTCCGCGACCCCTGGAGCCTGTTCGATTTCGCCGTGGTCGCCATCGCCCTGCTGCCGGCGACGGGGCAACTGTCCGTGCTGCGCGCCCTGCGAGTCCTTCGTGTGATGCGGCTGCTGACCAGGGTGCCGTCGATGCGGCGCGTGGTTGGCGCGCTGCTCGGGGCAATTCCGGGGCTGCTCTCTATCCTGCTCGTTTTGCTGGTGATCTACTACGTCTTCGCGGTAATCGCCACCAACCTGTTCGGCGCGGCCCATCCCGAATGGTTCGGCCATCTCGGCCGTTCGCTCTACACGCTGTTCCAGATCATGACGCTGGAAAGCTGGTCGATGGGCATCTCGCGGCCGGTGATGGAAAACTTCCCCTATGCCTGGGCCTTCTTCATCCCGTTCATTCTGGTAGCGACTTTCACCATGCTGAACCTCTTCATCGCCATCATCGTCAATGCCATGCAGGACTTCACGACGCACGAGCAGGAAGAGACTGTCGCCCCCATCGGGCAGTTGCAAGAGCGGCTTGACGCCGAAATGCGCGGCATGCGCGACGAGATCCGCGAACTGAAGGCGCTGTTGGTAGCGCGAAGCAATCTGTACCCCATATCCGGAGAACCCTCATGACCCAAGAACAGCAACAGGCCATCCTGACCATTGCCCTCCTGGCCGCATTCGCCGATGGCGCCAAGGACGAGCCTGAGCGCGAAGAAATCCGGCGCATCGCCGATACCTTGAGCGATATCGCCGAGGCAATCGATCTCAAGCGCCTGTACCAGGACGTGCTGCTCAAGCGCGTCGGGCTGGAGCAGGCCACGGCGGCACTGACGGAGACAGGACAGCGCCAGTATGCCTACGAAATGGCGGTCTGCGTGTGCGAAGCCGATGGCCGCCGGAGCGATGCCGAGCGCCGCTTCCTCGGCGACCTCAAGGCAGCGCTCGGACTCGATGACGTGCACTCAAAACTGATCGAAGGCGAGATCGACACGCTGGTGGGCGTCACCGAAGCCGCAGTGCCGGTATCTGCTGCGACCGGCAGCAGCGGCACAACGATGGCAACAGCCACGACGGCGATTGCTCAACCGGCGGCGGTCGAACTGGACAAATCGATTCTCAACTATGCGCTGCTCAATGGCGCACTGGAATTGTTGCCGCAATCCTGGGCCTCGATGGCGATCATTCCGCTGCAGATCCGTATGGTGTACAGCATCGGCAAGGCGCATGGCGTCGAACTCGACCAGGGACATACCAAGGAATTCATTGCCGCCGCCGGGGTGGGAC
>CAZGPO010000127.1:0-1998 GCA_964527745.1 uncultured Dechloromonas sp. | reverse complement strand
CTCGGGCGCAAGTTGCTCGGCGGCCTGCTCGGCAAGATGGCCGGCAAAACGGCCTGCAAGGCCGGACTTGCCGCCACCGGCATGACCTTTTCCTTCGCGACGACCTATGCGCTCGGACAGGTAGCGAAGCGTTACTACGCCGGGGGACGCACCATGAACACGAACATGTTGCAGGAAACCTTCCGCGATCTGCTGGGGTCGGCGAAACAGATGCAACAGCAATATCTGCCGCAGATCGAGCAGAAAGCGGCAACGCTCGACGCCAGTCAGGTGATGGCGCTGATGCGCACCTGATTGCCCATTGCGCCATGAAAGCGGCCATCACCAGAACATGCCATCCAACCAGCAAGCACTTATGATTTTCCACCCCCAAGGAGATTGAAATGAAACTGAACCAACCCCGTGCCCAGGCGATTCCCCTGCCCCACGGCGGCGGCGAGTCCATCCTCGCCACCAACAAGGTGATCCGCAACACCTATCTGCTATTGTCGCTAACCTTGGCCTTCGCAGCCGGCGTGGCAGGCGTGTCGGCAGCCCTCAAACTGCCGCATCCGGGCATCCTGCTGACACTCGGCGGATTTTTCGGACTGCTGTTTGCCGTACATCGGTTCAAGAACAGCGGCGGGGGAATCCTCGCAGTTTTCGCGCTGACCGGTTTCATGGGCTATACCCTAGGTCCCATCATCAACCGCTACCTGGGCCTGCCCAACGGGGGCGAGATCGTCATGCAGGCGATGGGCGCCACCGCCGCGATCTTCGTCGGTCTCTCGGCCTATGCGCTGACCACGAAGAAGGACTTCAGCTTCATGGGCGGCTTCCTGATGGCGGGCATACTGGTGGCTTTCCTGGCCGGTCTCGCGGCAATCTTCTTCGAGATTCCCACCTTGTCACTCACTGTTTCGGCGGCCTTCGTACTGTTGATGTCCGGCCTCATCCTTTACGAGACCAGCAACATCATTCATGGCGGAGAAACCAATTACGTGCTGGCCACCGTGACGCTGTTCGTCTCGATTTTCAATCTCTTTACCAGCCTGCTGCAACTGCTCGGCTTCATGAGCGGGGACGACTAAAGCGATGCCCTCACTGATCCAGCGCCTGCGGGCACTGGCACCCAGCCGCGAGCAGCTTGAAGCCAATCGCTCGCTGCGCGCGCTGGCGCCCTACCTCGCAAATCCAAAACTGTGGCTGTGGTCGCGCCGGGGCGTTGCCTCCGGCGTGGCGCTCGGCCTGTTCATCGGCCTGCTGATTCCCGTCGCCCAGATCCTGATCGCCGCCGCCGCGGCGGTCATCCTGCGCGTCAATTTGCCGATCGCCGCTGCCAGTACGTTGGTCACCAACCCCCTAACCTTTCCGCCAATCTATTACGCCGCCTATCAACTGGGCGTCTGGGTCACCGGCAGCAGTGAAGCCGTCACCTTTACCCTGACCGACCCCGCCGCGCTCTGGGGAAACCTCGGGGCAATCGGCATTCCGCTGTTTGCCGGCCTGGGAATCGCCGCCACCGGCTCCGCCCTCGTCAGCTATGTGCTGATCTCTCAGGCATGGGCCTGGCGTACCGCCGCGAAACGGCACGGCGCACGCACATGAGACTGGCGTGTGGGGCTTGTCTGGGGAGGCACCGTGCAAAAGGAATGCCGACCGGCGAACCTTCGTTTTGACGCCTCGCTTGCTCAGCCGATCAACGTGATCGGCTCAAGCGCCTCATCCTGCGCCAGAATGCGACCGATGCGCACTGCCTTGCGGTAGCCCAGTTCGCGCAAGGCCGCCAGACAGGCATCGGCCGATTCGGCGGGCACGCTGGCGAGCAGGCCGCCGGCGGTTTGCGGGTCGAAGATCAGCGGGTAGCGCGGGTTATCGACGAAGCCTTCCGGATTGGTCAGCGCCCGGCGCAGGCGCACGTTGGCCGGCTGCAGGGAACTGAAAATTCCGGCTTTTATCGTGTCGACCGCACCCTCGAGCAGCGGCAGCGCGGCAAGTTCGAGTTCGGCATCGACGCCC
>CAZGPO010000126.1:0-6776 GCA_964527745.1 uncultured Dechloromonas sp. | reverse complement strand
TCCTCGCCGACAAGGCGGCCGGCGACAAGCGCGCCGCCAACCTGCGCTGCGTCGCCGTCGAGCCGACCTCCTGCCCGACGCTGACCAAGGGTGCCTACGCCTACGACTATGGCGACGTCTCCGGCTACACGCCGATCATGCGCATGTACACGCTGGGCCACGACTTCATGCCGCCCGGCATCCATGCCGGCGGCCTGCGCTACCACGGCGATTCGCCGCTCGTCTCGCAACTGCTGCATGAAGGCCTGATCGAGGCGCTGGCCGTGCCGCAGGTCGCCACCTTCGAAGCTGGGGTGCAGTTCGCGCGTGCCGAGGGCATCATTCCGGCGCCGGAATCCTGCCACGGCATTCGCGCCGCGATCGACGAGGCGTTGCGCTGCAAGGCGACGGGCGAGGCGAAAACGATTCTCTTCAACCTGACCGGCCACGGCCACTTCGACATGGCCTCCTACGACCGCTATCTGTCCGGCAAGCTCGAGGATTACGAGTATCCGGCCGAAGCGATCACGGAATCGCTGAAGCACCTGCCCAAGGTCGGTTGAGCGCTTGCGGGTTCTCGTCTTCCTGCTGGTTCTGGCCAACCTGCTGTTTTTCGCGTTTGCCGGCGGCTATATCCAGCGCAATGACAATCCCGACGCCGGGCGTTTCGCCCAGCAAATGGCACCCGACCGGGTGCGCATCGTCGGCCATGGCCTGACCCCGCCGCCACGCGGGGCGGCCGAGATCAGGCCGGTCGAACTGGCGCCGTCGGTCGAGGCAGAGCCAGCACCACCATCGGAGTTGTGTCTGCTTTGGGGGCCGTTGCCGGCGGGCGATGCCGATCGACTGGCGTCGACGCTGGCCGAGAAGCTGGCCGGTATTCGCGTCGAGCGCCGCGCCCTGGCGCCCGAGGCCAACGGCTGGTGGGTCATGGTGCCGCCGCTGGCGAACAAGGCTGAAGCGGACAAGAAAGTCGGCGAGTTGAAGGACCTCGGCGTCAAGGACCTGTTCATCGTGCATGACGCCGGCCCCAGCCAGTTTGCCATCTCGCTCGGGGTATTCTCGGGCGAAAAGCGTGGGCAGGATCGTCTCGCCGAGCTCAAGGCCAAGGGGGTCAAGTCGGCCAAACTGGTGCCGCGGCCGGGCAAGGAAAGCCAGTTCTCGGTCGAAGCGCGCGGGCCGGAGGCAAACAAGGCGGAAGTCGAGGAAGTCGCCGCTGGCATCTTGTCGAATCTGACGGCGCAGGACTGCAAGTGAGCGATTTCGTCGTCGGCCTGACCGGCGGCATCGGCAGCGGCAAGAGCGCCGCCGCCGACTGCTTCGCGGCGCATGGCAGCACCGTCGTCGATACGGATGCGCTGGCCCATGAACTGACTGCCGGTGGCGGTGCCGCGATGCCGGCCTTGCTTGCCGAGTTCGGTCCCGAGGTGGGGACGGCTGACGGTGCGCTGGACCGGCAGCGGATGCGCCGCCTGGTCTTCGCCGACCCGGCTGCCCGCGGACGCCTTGAAGCCATTCTCCATCCGCTGATTCGGGCGTTGTCCGACGAACGCTGCCGGGAAGCCGCTTCGCCCTATGTGATTCTTGCCGTGCCCTTGCTGGTCGAGTCGGGGGGCTATCGGGATCTCTGCAACCAGATCGTCGTGGTCGACTGCCCGGAAAACCTGCAAATCAGCCGTGTCATGGCGCGTAGCGGGCTTGCCGAAAGCGAGGTGCGCGCCATCATGGCCGCCCAGGCGTCGCGGGACGAGCGGCTGGCGGTGGCCGATGACGTGCTGAATAATGATGGTGACTTGCACCATCTCGAAGTACAGGTCGCCGACCTGCACCGGAAATATCTGCAGATCACTGCGCAAATAGCTAAAGCAAACTGTTGAGATTTAACTGTAAATAGCTCAAAATCAGAGGAAATTTACGTTTCCAAAGCCAAAACAAGCGTGATCATCTACGAATACCCCTTTAACGAGCGCATCCGGACCTTGTTGCGTCTTGAGGATTTGTTCGAAAAGACGGCTTATTTTGGCGAAAGCGACGGGGCGCTGGAGCATCACGCGGCGCTCGTCACGCTGTTCGAGATCCTCGAAACCGTGGGCCGTGCCGATCTCAAGATGGATCTCATCCAGGAACTGGAGCGCCAGCGCCAGACCTTGCTGACCTACCGCAACAATCCCGAAATTTCCGAAGAGGCGCTGTCTGGCGCGCTCTACGAGATCGAGTCGTCTTCCGCCGCGCTGCTTGGCATGGCCGGCAAGATCGGCCAGTATCTGCGCGAAAACGACTGGCTGATGAGCATCAAGAGCCGGGCGGCAATTCCCGGCGGCGTCTGCGAGTTCGATCTACCCTCGTATCACTGGTGGCTGCACCGCCCACCCGATGTCCGGCGCACAGCGATTGCCGAGTGGTCCAAACCGCTGCTGCCGTTGCGCGATGCCGCAGCCATCGTGCTGCGTCTGCTGCGTTCGAGCGGACGTCCGAAAAGCCATGTCGCCGCCAAGGGCCAGTTCCAGCTCAATCTTGGTGGTTCGGCGGCACAGATGGTGCGCGTCGAAGTCGCTGTCGAGGAACCGGCGATCCCCGAAGTCAGCGCCAACAAGTATTTCCTCAACATTCGCTTCACCAACCCGCCGGCCGGCGAACTCAAGGCCAAGGTCGCCGAGCGCGACGTGCCCTTCGCGCTGACCTTCTGCAATCTCTGATGGCGGTACGCAAGGTACGCTGCCCGCAGTGTGGCGAGGAATCCATCTGGTCACCGGAAAATCCGTGGCGACCGTTTTGTTCTGAACGCTGCAAGCAGATCGACCTTGGCTGCTGGGCGTCCGAGTCTTACCGGATCCCGGTGCAGGAAGATCAAAACGAACCGGGCAGCGAAATCCCGGAAGCTACCAGCCGCGCATAAGCGCGATGCCGTGTGCGCCATGGCCTTGCGCCGTGGCCAGCAAATCCTTCTTCATGCCACCCAGTGCGAATACCGGCAAGGGGCGACCGGCGATCAGGCCTGAAAACGCCGGCCAGCCGAGGCCGGTGGCTTCCGGATGGGTTGGTGTCGGCAGGACCGGACTGAGCAGCGCGTAGTCGAGGCCGAGTTCGGCGGCGTGGTCGAGTTCCTTTGCGTCGTGACAGGAAGCGCCGACCCAGGCGAAGTCCGGGCGTTCCCGGCAGGCCGCGAGTGCCGGGGCCGAGAGATGCAGGCCGTCGGCCCCGGCGCGACGCGCGATGCCGGCATCGTCATTGATCAGCACGAGGGCACCGCGTTGTCGCGCGATGCGCGTGACCGCCTCGGCGAACCACAGGCGCTGCGCGGCGGGCCAGCCCTTGTCGCGTACCTGGATCAGCCGCAGGCCCTCGTCCAGTGCTTCTTCCAGCCGTTCGAGCTGACGCTCGACGCCTTCGATCTCGCCCGAGGTGATGGCCATCGTCGTCGGTAGCGCCAGCGCCTTGAGGATCGGATCGTTGGCCGGCAGGATCGGCGCTACGCCGGCAGTTTTTCCGCATTTTTGCCAGTCGACCGCGCTATGTTCGAGCGGCGCCGTGATGCCGATTTCGCCATCCCAGGCGGTGACCCGCCAGAAATGCAGGCGCACGGTCGCATGCGGATAGGTGAACACGCGGGTCAGCCACGGCGCGCAGGCGGTCACGGTGATGCCGAGTTCTTCGTGTAATTCGCGGATCAGCGCCGTGCGCACTGTTTCGCCAGGTTCGACCTTGCCGCCCGGAAATTCCCAGTACCCGGCATAGACTTTTCCCTGTGGGCGCTGGGCGAGCAAGAATTCGCAGCCGGCGGCGCGCAGCATGACGGCGGCGGCAACTTCGACGATCGTGTTCACGGCGCTTTCCTTCGCGCCGGCTTCTCGTGACCGGCCAGGTCGCGCGCGAACTGCCAGGCGACACGGCCGCTGCGCGAGCCGCGCCCGAGCGCCCAGTTCAGCGCATCGCGTTCGCAGCCGGCGATCTTTGGCGCGCTGACGCCGAAGTGCTGCAACCAGTGCCTGACGATGTTCAGGTAGTCGTCCTGGCTGAACGGGTAGAAGGAAATCCACAGGCCGAAGCGCTCGGAGAGCGAAATTTTCTCCTCGGTTGCCTCGCCCGGGTGAATCTCGTCATTGACCCGGGTGGTGTCGAGGTTCTCGGCGAAATACTCGGGCATCAGGTGGCGCCGGTTCGACGTCGCGTAGATCAGCACATTGTCCGGCGGCGCGGCGACCGAGCCGTCGAGGATCGACTTGAGCGCCTTGTAGGCGGTTTCGCCGGTCTCGAACGAAAGGTCGTCGCAGAAAATGATGAAGCGTTCCGGGCGCCCTTCGAGCAGATCGACGATATCCGGCAGATCGACCAGATCGTCCTTGTCGACCTCGATCAGGCGCAGCTGCCGGTGGGAAAACTCGTTGAGCACCGCCTTGACCAGCGATGACTTGCCCGAGCCGCGGCTGCCGGTCAGCAGCACGTTGTTGGCCGGTTTGCCGGCGACGAACTGGCGCGTGTTGGCGACGATTCTCGCTTTTTGCTCATCAATGTTGTTGAGATCGGCAAGACGGATCGGATGTGGATGACGAACCGCCTGCAGCCAGCCGCGGCCGTTGCGCGTGCGCCAGCGGAAGGCGATGGCGTCGTCCCAGTCGGGTGCTGGAACGGTCGGCGGGAAGCTGGCGGCGAGCTGTTCGAGAACGGCTTCGGCACGGTTCAGGAGGCGTTCGAGTTGCGGGGTGTCGGGCATGATGGCTTTATACTTCGCGGCGAATCTGCGAACTCTAACCAAAGCCATGCGAAAAATCCAAGCCGCCGCGCTGCTTCTTGTCACAATAATCGTTGCCGCCTGTTCCAGCGTTCCGCTCGACGAATCGAACGCGGGATGCAAACCGTGCCCCGCCTGCCCGGTTTGTCCGGCGCCGCCGCCGACACCCCCGGTCGATGTTCCCTTCGCGCGCACCCTGCTGCCGGCGAAATGGTCCGATCTGCCGGGCTGGTCCGACGACGACGTGGGCGCAGCCTGGCCGGCCTTCATTGCGAGTTGTCGCGGCATGGCGGGCAAGGCGCACGGCGCCGGCTGGAAGCGCGTCTGCGATCTGGCGCGCGCCGCCGACGGCAAGCCGGGGCACGATCCGCGCCGTTTCTTCGAAAGCCAGCTCAAGCCCTATGCGATCCAGGCCGCCGACGGCAACGCCAGCGGGTTGGTCACCGGCTACTACGAGCCGCTGCTGCGCGGCAGCCGGGCGCGCGCCAAAGGCTTCGAGCAGCCGGTGCGCGGCGTGCCGGACGATCTGCTGACCATCGATTTGTCCGCCGTTTTTCCTGAATTGAGGGGCAAGCGGGTGCGCGGCCGGCTCGAAGGCAATAAGGTCGTACCCTACTGGTCGCGCGGTGAAATCGCCGCCCGTGGCGACAAGCTGCCGGCGCGTACCTTGCTTTATGTCGACGATGCCGTCGAACTGTTTTTCCTGCAGGTGCAGGGTTCGGGGCGTGTGACGCTGACCGACGGCAGCATGACCCGCCTCAACTACGCCGACCAGAACGGCTACCCTTACCAGTCGATCGGTCGTATTCTGGTCGAGCGCGGCGAATTGAAGCTGGCCGAAGCTTCGATGCAGGGCATCCAGGCCTGGGCGCGGGCCAATCCCGAGCGGCTCGATGAACTGCTGAATTCAAACCCGAGTTATGTCTTTTTCCGCGAGGCGCCGAACAGCAAGGAGGGCCCGGTCGGCGCGCTCGGTGTGCCGCTGACTGCCGGACGAAGCATTGCCGTCGACCCGCGTTCGGTGCCGCTTGGGGTGCCGGTTTTTTTGGCGACGACGCGGCCGAATTCTAACCAGGCGTTGAATCGTCTGGTGTTGGCGCAGGATACCGGCAGCGCGATCAAGGGCGCGGTACGCGCCGACTTCTTCTGGGGTTTCGGCAAGGAAGCCGGCGAGCAGGCGGGCCGCATGAAACAGTCTGGCCGCATGTGGCTGCTGTTGCCCTCCGAGGACGCCCCGAAATGATGCGTGGCGCACCGTTGTGAGGCGACCTGTTAACTCTGTGCACTTTAATGGTGCGTTCGGTCATGTGCCTTGTAATGCAATGCCCTGATTTGTAATATTATTTACGCACTGGAATGGTGCTTGCTTCTATCCCCCGATCAATTTTTCAGGGGGGTTTCATGGAAGCAGTTCAATCGGGCGGCAACGTCCTCTTCATTCTGTTGGGCGCCATCATGGTGCTTGCCATGCACGCCGGTTTTGCCTTTCTCGAAGTCGGCACCGTGCGCAAGAAGAATCAGGTCAATGCGCTGGTCAAAATTTTGACCGATTTTGCAGTGTCGACCGTAGCGTATTTTTTCATCGGCTACGGCATTGCCTACGGTATCCACTTTTTCACCGGTGTCGATACGCTGATGGAGAAAAACGGCTTCGAGCTGACCCGGTTCTTCTTTCTGCTGACCTTCGCCGCAGCCATTCCGGCCATCGTTTCCGGCGGCATCGCCGAGCGCGCCAAGTTTCATCCGCAACTGATCGCCACTTTCCTGCTCGTCGGCTTCGTCTATCCCTTTTTCGAAGGCATCGCCTGGAACCAGGCCTTCGGCATCCAGGCTTGGCTGAAGGCGACCTTCGGCGCAGAATTCCACGACTTTGCCGGCTCCGTCGTCGTGCACGCCATGGGCGGCTGGATCGCGCTGCCCGCCGTGCTCCTGCTTGGCGCCCGTTACGGACGTTATGGCAAGGACGGCCGGATTTCCGCCCATCCGCCGTCATCGATCCCCTTCCTCGCCCTCGGCGCCTGGATCCTGACCGTCGGCTGGTTCGGCTTCAACGTCATGAGCGCCCAGA
>CAZGPO010000125.1:0-6803 GCA_964527745.1 uncultured Dechloromonas sp. | reverse complement strand
CCGAAGTTCGCGGCTGGGGCGGCACGGTTCATTCAATTCCCTTCATCCACCAGAAATCGACCACCGCGCTGCTCGACAAGATCCGTCGCCTCTAGCCCAACAGTTCATGCGCACATGACCACGCCCGGCGAAACCCTGCACCAAGCACCGCTGCCGACACTCCAGCGTGCCAAGCTTTTCCTCCTCATCGGCCTGCCGATTCTGACGCTTTTCGCCATCGTTGCACTACGCGAGGCCAACTGGATCTTGAGCGGATTGATTGCCCTCAACATCGTGACCATCGGTATCGGTTACCTGGCGCTGCTGCGCGGGGAAAATCGGCCAGCGACGGCCCGTCCAGGCATCGCGACCTTTGCTCTGCTGGTGCTCTACCTGATTGCCAATTCCGGCCCGGAACACGGACGCGCTTTATGGTTCTACATATTTCCGCTGGTATCGATCATCGTACTGCCGCCGAAGGAAGGCGCCATCTGGTCCGGCGCCGCCATCCTCATCGCCGCCTGCATCATGATCTCCGGCATCGTCGGCATCGAAACCAGCGTCTATTCGCTGAACTTCGCCTCGCGCTTCCTGATTACCGCCATCCTGATTACCTTCGGCATCTTCTGGTCGGAAGTCGTGCTCCGCCGTTATCAACAGGAGATACTGGCGCAACGCAGCGTAGCCGAGGCGGAAAGTGCCCGTCTGAAGGCGGAAATCGCCCGCCGCGTCGCGCTGGAAGTCGACCTGCGCGTTCAGGCCTCGACCGACGCCCTGACCGGACTGGTCAATCGCCGCGCCTTCATGGAACGCTTCGCCCATGAACTGGCGCGCAGCCAGCGCCATGGACCGTCACCGACACTGCTGATGCTCGACATCGATCACTTCAAGGCAATCAACGACAAATATGGCCATCCGGCCGGCGATGCCGTGCTCGCCCACCTCGCGCAACTGCTCAAGACCAGCGTGCGCAACGTCGACATCATCGGCCGCATCGGCGGTGAGGAATTCGCGGTGGCACTGGTTGAAACCAATGCGGCGATGGCCGCCCCGGTCATCGATCGTCTGCTTGAACGACTGCGCAACACTTCGGTCACGCTGGCCGACGCAACGACACTAAAGTTCACCGCCAGTATTGGCAGCACAGAAATTCTCTGGGCCGACACCATCGACACCGCCATCCAACGCGCCGACGAGGCGCTCTATATGGCCAAGAAGACCGGCCGCGACCGCCACTGCCAGCGCTGATCGCCGCTAGAGCTCGACCTGGGTGCCCAGTTCGACGACCCGGTTGCTGGGAATCCTGAAGAACGCCGTTGCCGAACCGCCATTGCGCGACATGGCGACGAACAACTTCTCGCGCCAGAACGCCATCTCCGAATCAAGTTTGGGAATCAGGGTCTCGCGCCCGATGAAATAGGAGGTGTCGAGGGCGTTGAATTCGAGTCCAGCATCGGCACACTGCGCCAGTGCCAGCGGAATATCGGGTTCGTCCTTGAAGCCGTACTGGACGATCACGCTCCAGAAATTGTCGCGCAACGCCCTCACTTCGACACGATCGATGACAGGAACATAGGGCACATCGAAAAACTGCGCGGAAACCAGAACCACCCGCTCGTGCAGCACTTTGTTGTGCATCAGGTTGTGCAGCAGCGCGTGCGGCACGCCGTTGGGATCGGAATTGAGGAATACCGAGGTTCCCGCAACGCGGGTCGGCATCGACGCCGCCAGTGATTCCAGAAACAGCGGAAGCTCGATGCGTTCGCCTTTCAGACGATCGGCGAGCAACTGGCGACCGCGCTTCCAGGTCGTCATCAGGACAAAGACCACGAAGCCGGCGACCAGCGGGAACCAGCCGCCATCAGGAATTTTCAGGATATTCGCTGCCAGAAACACCAGTTCGACCGCCAGGAAGCAGGCAAACAGGGCACCCGCCCGAACCCAGCCCCAACCCCAGCCGCGCGCGACGACCACGGTCGCCAGCAGCGAGGTGATCACCATGTCGCCGGTCACCGCAATGCCGTAGGCGGCCGCCAGATTGTTTGACGATTTGAAACCGAGGACGAGAATCATCACCGCCAGCATCAGGCCCCAATTCACTGCCGGCAGATAGATCTGCCCCTGTTCCTTTTCCGAGGTGTGCTGGACCTCCATGCGCGGCACGAAACCAAGCTGCATGGCCTGGCGCGTCACCGAAAAGGCACCGGAAATGACGGCCTGTGAAGCAATGACGGTAGCCAGCGTGGCCAGCCCGACCAACGGATAGAGCGCCCAATCCGGCGCCGACAGGAAAAACGGATTTTTCGCCGCCTCGGGATCGGCGAAAATCAGCGCGCCCTGACCGAAATAGTTGAGCACCAGCGCCGGCAGCACGAAGGCGAACCAGGCGGTCTGGATCGGCTTTCGCCCGAAATGCCCCATATCGGCATAGAGCGCCTCGGCGCCCGTCACCGCAAGGACGACGTTGCCCATCGCGACAAGCGCCATGGCCTTGTTGGCGAGCAGGAAGGTGATGCCGTAAAGCGGATTCAGGGCATGGAGGATCGCCGGATGCGCGAGGATGTTGCCGATCCCAAGCAGTGCCAGCACGCTGAACCAGAGCAGCATGACCGGCCCGAAAAAGCTGCCGACCAGCGCCGTCCCATGCCGCTGAATGTAGAACAGGCCGAACAGCACCACCAGCGTGATCGGAATCACGAAGTGCCTTAACGCCGGCGTCGCCACCTCCAACCCCTCGACCGCGGAGAGTACCGAAATCGCCGGGGTGACCATGCCGGCGCCGTAAAACATCGCTGCCCCGAGGATGCCGATGATCATCACCGCCCGAGCCTGCATCGGCTTGCTCTGCACATCGCGCAACGCCAGTGCGATCAGCGCCATGATGCCGCCCTCGCCCCGGTTGTCGGCGCGCATGATGAAGATCACGTACTTGACCGAAACGACGATGATCAGCGCCCAAAAGAACAACGACAGGCTGCCGAAGATATTGGCTTCATTGACCGGAATTGGGTGATTACCGGCAAAAACCTCCTTGACCGCATAGAGCGGACTGGTGCCGATATCGCCATAGACGACGCCAAGGGCTGCCAATGCCAGAACGGCCAGGCGTTTGCCATTTACCTCTCCGGCATGCAAATCGGCGCTGCTCATATTCCCCTTGAATCGGCGGCGACATCCCCGAGCAGATGACCCGCCGGCTGATGACCACCCCGGATTCTAGCGGAAATCCAGTCGTCACTGTCATTCGACTGCGCGCAGCTTACTCCGGCCCATCCTCGATATCGCCTTGCTTCTCTGCGGCAAAGCGCGGTGCGTCACTGCCCTCGGCCGGCACCAGATCGTCGAGCCAGTAGGCGTTGTCGTCGCGCTTGTAGATCATGAAGCGCCCACGCAGGCTGGCGTCCTTGGCGCGGTGGTAGCGCAGGTAGATATGCTTGTCGTCGACCGCCAGGATTTCGATCTTGCCGGTCTCGTGCGACATCGCGAAACGTGCCCGGCGGGCCAGCCCGGCACCATGACGCAGGGCTTCGCGGAAGATTTCCCAGCCGCGCACGATCGACACTTTATAAGGATCATTGCCGGCGGTCGGTCGCCCCTGGAAAACGTAATACGGTGGGCAGCCGATCCACGACAGTTTGCGGAACATGTCCGAAAGCACGATTGGGTCGTCGTTGATGCCGGCAATCATCGGGCACTGGTTGGTCATGATGACTCCGGCATGAATCAGTCGATCCAGGCAATCCTCGGCTTCGGGAGTGATTTCGCGCGGATGGTCGAAGTGATTCATCATGTAGATGCGCTTGCTCGATGTCGAATAGCGCGCGAACATCTCGACCAGCGCCGGATCGTCGATGACCCGGTACGGGTTGAACGCGGTCATCTTGGTGCCGATGCGGATGATGCGCACATGGTCGATCTCGCGCAGCGCAGCGATCACTTCCGTCAACCGCCGCGTGCTCAACAGCAGGGGGTCGCCCCCGGTAAGCAGGACGTTGGTGATTTCGGGATGAGTGCGGATATATTCGATGCCCTCGCTCAGATCCTTGCTCGCCTCATCGTTGTCGTTCATGAACAGGCGCTTGCGGAAGCAGTAGCGGCAGTAGGCGCCGCACACCTCGTTACACAGCAGGAGGGCGGTATCCGGGTACTTGTGCTGGACTCCGCGCATGACCGTATTGGCCGCCTCGTTGCTGGCATCGAGCGCGCCCCAGTCGTTCAGTTCGTCGGGACGTGGAATGACCAGTTGGCGGATCGGATCGTTCGGGTCGTTCCAGTCGATCAGCTTCAGATAGTAGTCGCTGACCCGGAACGCGTAGGCATCGGCAACCGGTTGCAGTGCTGTACGTTCAGCCTCGGTGAGTTGCGGAATGTCCTCCAGTTTCTTGATATAGCGCATGCTGCCTCTCTCCTTTCCTTATTTCATTTTCTTGATCCATTGCGCCATGGCGGTGGCGGCATGGATTACATTCGGGCAGTATTGCTCGAGGAATGCTCTGTCCAGCGGCTGGTCGAGCGGGACCAGATGCGCTGCCGCCAGGGTGCGGGCACCATCGAAATCGACATAGGCCAGGCGTAGGGTCAGCTCGTCGGCGGGGCGGCCGAATTCAACGCCGGGCAAGGTCGCAACACCAGTTTCTTCGAGCATGCGCTCGCACAATTTCGCGCTGTCGACGACTCCGTGCCGTGCCAGGCGCTCGCGTAGCGGACTGAAATCCGGGAACAGGTAGAAGCCGCCGACCGGCTCGCTCACCTGCGCGCCGACAGCCTGCAGCTCGTGCCAGACATGGCGCCCCAGGTGACGGAGGATCCGCCGCGACTGCACCAGATAGTCCTCGATTTCCAGACCGCCTTCAAAGGCACGAATGGCCGCGTACTGAATCGGCGCGCTGGTCGAGGTATAGGTTTCGCTGGCCACGGTGGACATGGCGTCGAGCAACCAGTGCAGGCTATGCGGGAAGGTGAAAGTGCCCAGACGCCAGCCGCCGGCACCACACCATTTCGACAGGCCACCGCTGATGATCGTGCCCTCGGGATAAAAGCGCGAAATCGACACATGCTGGCCGCGATGATGAAGTTCACCATAGATTTCGTCCGAGAGAAGGATCACCTTGTACTTCTTCGCAACCTTGGCCAGCGCCTTCAGTTCGTCGGCAGTGTAGGTGTCGCCGGTCGGATTCGACGGATAGTTGAGGATGACGATGCGTGGCCGGCCCGGATCATCGCGGCAGGCACGGTCGAGATCATCAGGCATCAGGCGCCAGTCGTTTTCCGGACGGGTTGGCACCCAGTGAATCTGGCGACCGACGATGCGCGCCTGCGGTGCATAAGACACCCAACTCGGGGTGGGAATGACGAGGTCGCCGTAATAGACGAGCTGCAGCACGAACATCAGCTCTTTCGAGCCGGGACCGATCAGCACATCGTCGCCGCTGCGCTCGATACCGTGCAGGCGCCGGTGATACCCGGCCACCGCATCGCGCAGGCCGCGCAGGCCGCGCACCGGCAGATAGTCCTTCTGGTGGGCGTTGACCCGCAGCTCATCGACGACCGGCTGTGGCACCGGAAAGGGCGACTGGCCGAGACCGAAGCGGAACACGCGGCGGCCTTCGCGGATCAACTGGGCGCTGCGCTCGTTGATCGCCAGGGTTGCGGACTGCTTCAGCCCGCGCACATTGAGGTTGAGGTTGACGTCCGGAGACGTCGGCTTACGTTGCGCCATGGTGTACCTCCAGTGAGTGACGAAAGTTTGCCGTGCCGGCAAAAGCCGGCCAAACCGCACTGCGGCAGGTTTCCCGGCGATCGTCTGTACCCGGCCCTGAACAGGTCAGGGCCGCTCGGCACCCCGCAAGGGATGCCGGTGACTGTTTACACCATACTACAGTTATCCGTCAGAACGGAATGTCGTCGCCCAGATCGTCGAACGAAGGCTTCGGCTTGTTCTTTGCTGGCGCCGGTGCGTAGTCGGTCGGTTCACTGTCGTAAGCACCGCCCGATGAAGCCGGCGCGCCCATGCCCTGGCGCGAACCGAGCATCTTCATTTCATCGCCGCGAATTTCGGTCGTATAACGTTCCTGGCCGTCCTTGTCGGTCCATTTGCGGGTACGGATGCTGCCCTCGACATAGACCTGCGAGCCCTTTTTCAGGTACTGGCCAGCAATTTCGGCCAGCTTACCGAAGAAGGAAATTCGATGCCACTCGGTCAGTTCCTTTTTCTCGCCGGTAGCCTTGTCCTTCCAGTTCTCGCTGGTCGCGACAGTGATATTGCACATTGCGTCGCCGCTTGCGGTGTAGCGGACTTCCGGATCCTTGCCGAGATTGCCGACGATGATTGCCTTGTTGACTGATGCCATGCCCCGTCTCTCCTATGCGCGCAGGCAATATTTTCGGTCACTGGACAAAACAAGCTGTCACTGGCCAAAAAATGCGTCGCCGCGCCCTTAATAAAATCAATTAGTTAAAAATTACGTGCCAATACCAACAAGAAACCCGTCGTTAACGGCCCAATCTTAGCCCTTATGAATACAACTTTTCCACGAAGAGCGAGAGTTACTGAACAGGCGCGAGTATACATGAGGGTCTTCCCTGAGCTTACTTTTGGAGCAGTCATGCCATCTGAACCCGCAATTTCCCCTTGCAGTCTGTCATGTCGCGAGCGCCCGGCAAACCCATCTTGGATTTTCGTTGCGACGAGAGTTCGAGGCCACCCGCCATGCGGTAGCAACTTGCCGACGCCGACTGCCGGCTGGGGCGCCAAGCGTTACGATACCAAGCTACGAAGCCCTCAAGATGGGCAGACTCTAGGCCGCATCGAATCTGCATGGCTG
>CAZGPO010000124.1:0-6913 GCA_964527745.1 uncultured Dechloromonas sp. | reverse complement strand
CGCGGATGCCGAACTTGGCCGGGGTCGCCTGGTTGTCGTCGATATTGACCTTGGCGACCTTGAGCTTGCCGGCGTATTCCTTGGCGATGTCGTCGAGGATCGGAGCGATCATCTTGCACGGGCCGCACCATTCCGCCCAGTAGTCCACCAGAACCGGCTGCTGTGATTGCAGTACTTCGGATTCGAAGGTGTCATCGGTGATGTAATGGATATGCTCGCTCATGTAGTGCCTCGTGGAATGGGATAAAACCCGAAATAAAAAGGGTGCGCCGGAAAGGGCGCAGGTGTGCATCGGGAAATGCTAGCGAAAAAGCAGGCTCAAGGGAAGGGTCAGTGTTTGGGTTTGAGCAAATTGGCCAGTTCGACTGCGGTTTTTACTTTCATTTTGTCGAACAGATTGGCGCGATGCACCTCGACGGTCCGCATGCTGATATTCAAATCATCGGCGATGACCTTGTTGAACTTGCCGAGCAGCACCAGTTCCATGATCTGCCGTTCGCGGGCGGTCAGGGTGGAAAGCAGGTTGTTTACCGAGTCGACCGTGGCATTGGCGGCGCGTTGTCGGGCGTCGAGCGCCAGCGCCTCTTCGACGCGGCTGGCGAGTTCGTTGTCGTTGAACGGTTTCTCGAAGAAATCGAAGGCGCCTTTTTTCAGCGTCGCCACCGCCAGCGGCACGTCGCCGTGCCCGGTCAGAAAAATCACCGGCAGCGTCGATCCGCGCTCGCCCAGGGCATCGAAGCAGTCGAGCCCGCTCATGCCGGGCATGCGCATGTCCAGGACCACGCAGCCAGCCAGCTCTGGCGACCACGCGGCAAGAAAGGTTTCGGCGCTGTCGTAGCTCGTGCACGGCAGCTTGCGCGACTTGAGCAGCCAGGCCAGCGCATCGCGGATGGCTTCGTCGTCGTCGACCAGATGGGCTTGCGGTAGGCTCATGCGGACTCCAGCGGCAGGGTGAATTTGAGTATCGTACCCGCTCCCGTCGGCGATTGTGGATTCTCTTCCGCCCACAGGCGGCCGCGATGGAACTCGATGATCGAGCGGCAGATCGACAGCCCGACGCCCATGCCGTCCGGCTTGGTCGAGAAGAACGCCGTGAACAGCTTCTCGCGGATTTCAGGCGCGATGCCGCAGCCGTTGTCGGCAACGCTGACGATGACCTCGCTGCCACTTGCGACGGCCGATATACGCAGCACCCGCTCGCTCTCAGGCGTCGCAATCATCGCCTCCACACCGTTACGGATCAGGTTGAGCAGCACCTGTTCGAGCATCAGGCGGTCGGCGAGTACGGGGGGTAGCGCCGGCAGCGTGCTTTCGATGCGCACATGGCGCTTGCGCATCTCGGCGTCGATGAAGCCGAGACAGTCGTCGACGATTTCATGCAGTGCGCAGGGCGCGCGCTTCGGCTCGCTTTTCCTGACGAAATCATGCACGCGGCGAATGATGCGCCCGGCGCGCTGGGCCTGGACACCGAGCTTTTCGAGCGCTTCGCGAATATCTGCGCAATCGACAGCCTTGCTTGCCAGCATGTTGAGGCAGCCAGTGTTATAGCTGGCGATCGCCGCCAGCGGCTGGTTCAGTTCGTGCGCCAGGGTCGACGCCATTTCGCCCATGGTCACCAGGCGCGACGTGAACTGCAGTTGCTCCTGCTGCTGGCGGGCCAGTTCCTCGGCGCGGCGCCGTTCCGTGACGTCGAGCACCGAGGCCATCCAGCCGGTTTGCTGGCCATTGCTATCGATCAGCGGCGCCTCGTAGACCAGCGCCTGGAAATGCGCGCCATCCTTGCGCCGGAAGGTGATTTCGAAGCCGTCCGGCGGCGCCTCGCCGGCCATCACGACCTGATGCATGGCCATCGTCTCGTCATATTGTTCGGGCACCCAGTAAGGCATCGGCGGACTGTGGCCGACCAGTTCGTCACTGGCGTACCCCGTCATCCGGCAGAAGGCGGGGTTGACGTAGATGATCTTGCCGCTCAGGTCGCGCGCCCGCATGCCGACCGTCAGCGAATCTTCCATCGCCGAGCGTAGCGCGTGTTCGGCGCGCAGGGCTTCCTCGGTCAGTGCGCGCTTCTTCATCAGATCGCGGACGATCCACAGGCTCCAGAAGACGCCGGCGGCGAGGAACAGGATGGCGCCGGCGAGCAGGCGCTGCAGCGGATTGCCGGTGTTCTGGTAGTTGGTAACGCGGATGATCAGGCCGTAACCCGGCGGCTCGAAGGGCAGTTCGTAGGAAATGTTCGGCGTGCCCTCGATATTCGATTTGGCGGCGAACTGCACATCGTTGTCGTCGACGACGACCACCCGGTATTTCTCGGCGAACCACCACGGTACGAGATTGCCGAGCATGGCGTCGATCGAATAGCTGACGACCAGCATGCCGGTCAACTTGCGCTCGGCAAAAACCGGCACCGCGAGCGCGAAATGGGCGGTATTGCCCCGCAGAAAAAACGGTTCGCTATAGACCCGCTTGTCGAGGCGGCTGGCCAGCTCGAAAGCCTTCTGCGTCACCGGCGGTCCGAAGGCTTCCAGCTCGCTGTCAGCCGGTTGTGCCCCGGGCAGGGCATCGATCACCTGGCGCCGGGCATCGAACCAGACGATCTGTGCGATATCCGGGTTGTTCTTCAGCATATGATTGGCGCGTACCCGGAAGATTTTTTGTCGGTCGGCCTGGGTTCCGAGGTCGTAAGCCATCTGCTGAAACAGCTCTTCATTGTTGGCGAGATGAAAACGCAGGTTCTGTTCCAGCCACAGCACGTCCTTGATCAGGCTGGCGCGTTCATCCTCGATCTCGTTCTGGTGCAGTAGCCAGAGCAGGGCGACGACGGAAGCCAGCAACAGCACGACGCCCAGCTTGGGCAGCGCGAAAATCCAGCGCAGGCGGCGGGCGCTTACGGGGGGCGGGAGCGAATGCATGGGTGGGATGTTAAACCAGCCGTCGACAGCCGGTTCGCAGATTGTGGAAATCCACAATACGGATATCCACAATGGTCCCGGTGCCTGCCTTTCGTAATACTCTTACGCTGCTGGCACATGTTCCGGCTGCAATTTATAACCTGGAGGAGAAAACCGCCATGAAGATGTCTTCACTATTGTTCGGCCTGATGGCCTGTGTGCTGTCGGCCTCTGTCCTTGCCGACGAGCCGATCGTCATCAAGTTCAGCCACGTTGTCGCAAAGGAAACCCCCAAGGGCCTGGCTGCCGAGTATTTCGCCAAGAAGGCGGATGAGTTGACCAAGGGCAGGGTCAAGGTCGAGGTCTATGCCAACTCGACGCTGTACAAGGACAAGGAAGAAATGGAAGCCTTGCAGCTCGGCGCCGTCCAGATGCTCGCCCCGTCGCTGGCCAAGTTCGGCCCGCTCGGCGTCAAGGAATTCGAGGTCTTCGACCTGCCCTATATCTTCGACGGCTACGACGAACTGCACAAGGTCACCCAGGGCCCGGCCGGCCAGCAGTTGCTGAGCAAGCTGGAACCCAAGGGTATTCGCGGCCTGGCGTACTGGGACAACGGCTTCAAGTCCTTCTCGCTGAATGCGCCGATCAACACCCCGGCCGATCTGAAGGGCAAGAAGATGCGCATCCAGTCGTCCAAGGTGCTCGAGGAGCAGATGCGCGCCTTGGGCTCGCTGCCGCAGGTGATGGCGTTCTCCGAGGTTTATCAGGCGCTGCAGACCGGTGTGGTCGACGGCACCGAGAACCCGATTTCCAACCTTTACACCCAGAAGATGCATGAAGTCCAGAAACACCTTTCGCTGACCGAGCACGGCTACCTGGGCTATGCCGTCATCGTCAACAAGAAGTTCTGGGACGGGCTGCCGGCCGACGTTCGCGGCCAGCTTGAAGTGGCGATGAAGGAGGCCACCGCTTACGCCAACAAGATCGCCAAGGAACAGAACGACAAGGATCTGGCCGCGGTCAAGGCGAGCGGCAAGACCGAAGTCCGCATGCAGACCAAGGAAGAGCGCATGGCCTTCAAGAAGGCGCTGGTGCCGGTTCACAAGAAAATGGAGTCGCGCATCGGCAAGGACATCATCGAGAGCGTCTACAAGGAAACCGGCTTCAATCCGAGTTCCCTGTAATCCGCTGATCTGATCGAACCCGGGGGCAGCCGCCCCCGGTCACATGCCGGGGGAGTCGCAATGATCAACAAGGCGCTCAATCACATAGAAGAACTGCTGGTGACCTTCCTGATGGGGGCGGCCACCTTGATAATTTTCGTATCGGTCGCTCACCGCTACATGGCCGGGGTTGAAATTCCGGTCCTGCAGGACTGGCTGCTGTCGCTCAATTTCGGCTGGGCCCAGGAGCTGTGCATCATCATGTTCGTCTGGATGGCCAAGTTTGGCGCCGCCTACGGCGTGCGCACGGGCATCCACGTCGGCGTCGATGTGCTGATCAACAGCCTGTCGGGTCGCACGCGTTCCAAATTCGTTGTCTTCGGCCTGCTCGCCGGGGCTTTGTTTACCGGCATCATCGGCACTTTGGGGGCGCACTTCGTCTGGGAAAACGGCGCCCATTACGCGATCTTCAAGTTCCTTGGACTCGATACCGGCGACAACTACGAGGGTCCGACCACACCCGACCTCGAATGGCCGACCTGGATCGTCTATTCCGCCATTCCGCTCGGGTCCTATCTGATGTGCTTCAGGTTTCTTCAGGTCACCCTGAGCTTCATCCGTACCGGCGAGCTGCCGCATCACGACCACGGCCATGTCGACGGCATCGAGGAGGGCGAACTGCCGGTGGACGTCAATCCCTACAACATGGATGACAATCTCCATCCGCATGACCTGAAATACAAGCGGCGCCATCCCGAGCGGCACAATGACGCCGACCACTCGGCGAGCGGCAAAGGAGAACCCAAATGAGCGCCCTGATCATCTTTGCGCTGCTCACCGTGCTGATGCTGTCGGGCATGCCGGTCTCCATCTCGCTCGGCCTGACTGTCCTGACCTTCCTCTTCGCTTTCACGCAAGTGCCCCTCGAAGCGGTCGCCCTCAAGCTGTTCACCGGCATCGAGAAATTCGAGATCATGGCCATTCCGTTCTTCATTCTCGCCGGAAATTTCCTGACCCACGGCGGGGTGGCGAAGCGCATGATCTTCTTTGCGACGTCGATGGTCGGCCACCTGCGCGGCGGACTCGGCCTCAGTTCGGTTTTCGCCTGCGCCCTGTTCGCTGCCGTTTCCGGTTCGTCGCCGGCGACCGTGGTGGCCATTGGATCGATCCTCATGCCGGCCATGGTCAAGGCGGGCTATCCGAAGAAATTCGGCGTCGGTATCATCTCCTCGTCCGGGGGGCTGGGCATCCTGATCCCGCCGTCGATCGTCATGGTCATGTACGCTGTGTCGACCAACAGTGCGATCGGCGCGCTGTTCATGGCGGGCGTGGTTCCCGGGCTGATGATGGCCTTCATGCTCGGCTTCACCACCTGGTATGTGGCCAAGAAAGGCAACTACCCACGCGAGCAGCCGCACTCCTGGACGGAGCGCTGGAATGCCTTCCGCAAGGCAATCTGGGGCCTGCTCCTGATCGTCGTGGTGATGGGCGGCATCTATAGCGGCCTGTTTACGCCGACCGAGGCAGCGGCGATGAGCGCGATGTATGCCTTCTTCATTGCGGTGTTCGTCTATAAGGATCTCGGCCTGAAGGATGTGCCCCGCGTCCTGCTCAACTCGGCGAACATGAGCGCGATGCTGCTCTATATCATCACCAATGCGGTGCTTTTCTCGTTCATCCTGACCAACGAGCAGATCCCGCAGGGCATCGCCGACTGGCTGGCCCACACGGGGGTCGGGGTCGTCGGCTTCCTGATCGCGGTCAATATCCTGCTGCTGGTCATGGGCAGCTTCATGGAGCCTTCGTCGATTATCCTGATCACGGCGCCGATCCTGTTCCCAATTGCCATGAAGCTGGGCATCGACCCGGTCCATTTTGGCGTGATGATCACGGTGAACATGGAAATCGGCATGATTACGCCGCCGGTCGGGCTCAATCTGTACGTCGCCAGCGGCGTCGCCAAGATGGGCCTGACCGATTGCTCCAAGGCTGTTGGGCCCTGGCTGCTGACCATGCTGATCGCCCTGATAGTGATCACCTACGTCCCGGCCGTGTCGACCTGGCTGCCGAAGACCTTGGGCATGATGTAACGTCCAGCGGGTGCGCTATGGCAAAGCCCCGGCTCCGGCCGGGGTTTTTTTATCCCAGATTGTCCATTAGCGTTTTTGGAAGTCATAGATGACGGGTGGTTCGCAAGCATGGGCCCAGAGGCCGGCGAACCAGGCGCGTTTTCGTCGGGGTACCGACAGCATCAGTTTGTTCTGGCTGGCGTCTTGGTGCCAAGATCCGCCGATGGCTAGCACCAGACCGTGCAGGGTCGACAGCGTATGCTGGATCCTGGAGCGCAAAACAGCTTGACGAAACAGGCTCATCAGGTTGTAGGCCAGCATGGCAAAGCCCAGCGCCGCTTCGGTCGCCCAGAAGTCGCGCATGTTGAAGGCGTCCAGACCGAAATCGGCCTTGAGTTCCTTGATCCGGTTCTCGCAGTCGGCCCGTCCCCGGTAGGTGCGCCAGACCTCGGCCATCGGCAGATCGAGGCTGGATGTCCGGGTCGTCGGCAAACAGCGACAGGGTCTTGCCCGGCGCCGTTTTGCGTTTGACCGACTGACGCACCACGATCAGGCGTCGCTCGGCTTCCCATCCGGCGGCCCGGTAACGCAGTTCGGTCAGCTCCAGTCCGGCCTCCAGCGCCCACCAGCCGCTGGCCTGATAGATCGTGCGCTGCAGCGGTTGGGTCAGCCGGGCGGCCACAATGTAGGCAATGCGCTTGCCCTCCAGAGCCGCCAGAACGGCCTCGTCGAAGAAGCCGCTGTCAGCGCGCAGCAGGCCAACTCCCTTGTCACCCAGCTGGTGCAGGGTCGA
>CAZGPO010000123.1:0-6932 GCA_964527745.1 uncultured Dechloromonas sp. | reverse complement strand
GAGCCTCTATCCAACCAACTGAATCTATTCAATTTTTAACCGGACAGTAGTGATGCCAGATACAGGGTTCACGGTTATTTGTAATCGGGTGCAAGCAGATACGCCGCTGCTTACAAAGCGTTACGTTTGCCATGCTATATTTCTCCGCATGAATGAAATCAATGCGCACGAGCACCGCCTGAACCTTTCCGAGGTGCTCGAGTGGATGGTCGCCGATCGGCTGGTTGCGCCCGAGGCGGCGGAAGCGCTCAAGGTCGAGCGGCGCTTGCATGGCGCCAAGGTTCACCCGCTGGTGGTCATTGCCGACCAGAAATGGAAAACACCGGGAACGCCAGTACGTCTGCTGTCGCTGGAGGCACTGACCGAATGGCTGGCGGGCAAGGTTGGCCTCGATTACCTGCACATCGACCCGCTCAAGATCGATTTCACCGGTGTCGCCGACGTCATGTCCAGCGCCTACGCGGGACGCTTCGGCATCCTGCCGGTGCAGGTGACGACGCGCGAAATTGTCATCGCCACCGCCGAGCCTTTCGTCCGCGAATGGGTCGCCGAACTCCAGCCCATCCTGCGCAAGGAGATTCGCCGCGTACTGGCGAATCCTGACGATATTTCGCGCTACCTCGTCGAATTCTTCAACCTGGCCCGTTCGGTCAAGAAGGCGGCAGCCAAGGGCGAAGTGACGGCCGGCTTGTCGAGCTTCGAGCAACTGGTCGAACTGGGCAAGGGCAACCGTCAGTTCGATGCCAACGACCAGCACATCGTCCATATCGTCGACTGGCTGTGGCAGTATGCCTTCGACCAGCGGGCGTCGGATATTCACATCGAGCCGCGGCGTGATCTCGGCATCGTGCGTTTCCGCATCGATGGCGTGCTGCATCAGGTGTACCAGATTCCGATGGCGGTCATGAATGCGATGACCAGCCGCATCAAGCTGCTTGGACGTATGGACGTGATCGAGAAACGGCGTCCGCAGGATGGCCGGATCAAGACGCGGACACCGGCTGGCGATGAGGTCGAGCTGCGCTTGTCCACACTGCCGACCGCGTTCGGCGAAAAGCTGGTGATGCGCATCTTTGACCCCGAGGTGCTGGTCCGCGATCTGCGCTCGCTCGGTTTTTCGCCTGATGACGAGACGCGCTGGAAGCAGATGACTGGCACGCCTAACGGCATCATCCTGGTCACCGGTCCGACCGGTTCGGGCAAGACGACGACGCTGTATACGACGCTCAAGCAACTGGCGACGCCCGAGGTCAATGTGTGCACCATCGAAGATCCGATCGAGATGGTCGAATCGTCGTTCAACCAGATGCAGGGCCAGCGCAGTATCGACCTGGGTTTTGCCGATGGCGTGCGTGCCCTGATGCGGCAGGATCCCGACATCGTCATGATCGGCGAGATCCGCGATCTGGAAACTGCCGAAATGGCGGTCCAGGCGGCGCTGACCGGGCATCTGGTGGTATCGACACTGCACACCAACGATGCGCCGGCGGCGATTACCCGCCTGCTCGACCTCGGGGTACCAGCTTACCTGATCAATTCGACCCTGCTTGGTGTCATGGCGCAGCGCCTGGTACGGACGCTGTGCCCGCATTGCAAGAAGGCGATGCCGATCACCGAGGACCAGAAGATCGCCTGGCGGGCGCTGGTGGCGCCGTGGAAGTCGAAGGAGCCGGAACAACTGCATCAGGCGGTTGGTTGTCTCGAATGCCGCATGACCGGCTATAGCGGGCGCGTCGGCATCTACGAAATTCTGCTCAACTCGCCGGAACTGCGCAAACTGATCCGGCCCAATGCCGAGATGGCCAGGATGCGCGACCTGGCCAGCCGCGAGGGCATGCGCCCATTGCGCATATCGGGAGCGCTGAAGGTCGCGCAGGGGCTGACTTCGCTCGAAGAGGTGATCAAGGTGGCGCCACCGGCTGACGAGCAATAGCAACCGTGTGCTGGCGATAATCGGCCGATCGACGGATAATCCGCGAACAATTTTTCAGAGGGAAGCATCATGGCAGTGGAACTATTCAACGATGGCAAGCACATCGTCCACGCCTTCTACGACTTGGTCGATGAAAAGACCAGCGGGGCGGTCCAGTGCAACCAGTTCCTGATTGTCGACAACGGCCACGGCGCGCTGATCGATCCGGGTGGCACAATGACCTACACCGGCTTGCTGATGGACATGCAGAAGTATTTCTCGTCCAAGGATCTCGACTATATCTTCGCCTCGCACCCTGATCCAGACATCATCGCCTCGGTCAACAAGTGGTTCGTCGCCTCGCACTGCAAGGTGCTGATCTCCAGTCTGTGGACGCGCTTCGTGCCGCACTTGACGACCGGCAAGGATATTTCGGAACGCATCATCGGCATTCCCGATCCGGGTGTGCAGATTACGCTTGGGCAATGCAAGGTGCTGGCGTTGCCGGCGCACTTCATGCACGCCGAGGGTAATTTCCAGTTTTACGATCCGGTCTCGAAAATTCTCTTTTCCGGCGACCTTGGCGCCTCGATCGTGCCGTCGGCTGCGGCGAGCGCACCGGTCACCGATTTCGACAGCCATGTCCAGTACATGGAAGGCTTTCACAAGCGCTACATCGTCTCCGGCAAAGTGTGTAAATTCTGGGCGAACATGGTGCGCCAGCTCGATATCGAACAGATCGTGCCACAGCACGGCAACCGCTTCGTCGGCAAGGACGCGGTCAACAAGTTCATCAACTGGATCGAGCGCCTCGAGTGCGGCGTCGACCTGATGAAGCAAGAAAACTACGCACTGCCGCGTTGATTCTCCCAAGGGGACTACCTTCGGGGCGCGGCCGGCGGTCTCAGATCAGGCTGCCCTTGCGCCGCACGGCATCGACGTAGGCCGCCGCGTCCATCGGCGTACCCTGGCGCTGGGCGCGCCAGATGGTTTCCCCCAGGCATTCGAGAAGGATATGTTCGGCGTCGTGCGCGTCCATTTTCGCGCGCAGCGCGTCGTAGGCGGCACGGATTCCCGGCGGTTGGTCGATGCTGATCTGCTCGTGGATGGCAAGGTGTAGCGACAGGTGCAGAAAAGGGTTGCTCTGGCCGCCTTCCGGGGTCCATTCCTTTTCCAGCGCGCCCGCGCTGTCGGCAAGTATGGCGTGATACTCCGGGTGTCGGGCGGCGATGTCGGCAGCGGTCACTTCGGCGCCGACCAGCGGCAAACGTTCCTGATGCTTTTTCCAGGCCGTACAGAAAAACTGGCGGACCTGTTCACGCGATGGGTTGAACATGGGCGCTTTCGTAGAGCAGGGTGACGACGGTATTCTGAAACAGGCGGTTCGCATTGCCAACCGGCGCGATCTGACCACTGCCGTAGGCGCCGACAAGCGGTACGCCGGGAAAGCGCTCGCGGAAAACCAGCAGGTCACGGTCCTCGTTGCCGTAGAACAGCGGGCCGCGACCAAGGCAGGAAAACATCAACGCAAAATCCGGCGCTTTTTCCGGGTCGACCGCAACGCTTCCCTGCGGCGGGACAAGCAAGGATTGGCGCATGTCCTGTTCGGCGCTCAGTGGCTGGCGAATCGCCCAGCGCACCTGTTCGCCGACCGCCAGCGCTGCGGCCAGGGTCAGCGAACCGTCGGCGTTGGTGCTGAGGATGGGCACGGCCAGATCATCCGACGCTAGGATAAGGACGACCCGGTGCAGTGGCGGGTCGGTGCGCAGTTCGGCCGGCAGGGCGCGGCGTAGACTGTCGGTTGCGGCAAGTCCGCCAAGCGTTCGCAGATCGTAGCCGTTGGCAGCGTCGACCGTCAGCGGCAGGCCGAGTGTGCGCAGGCCGGGCGACCGGCACACTCGCGCCGCCATGCCCGGCAGACGGATTTCGGCGCCGGGTGTGCCGGCTAGTCTCCCATGCGCCCAGCTTGCCGCTTCGGCATCGAGCAGCCCGGCGCGTTCCGGCGAGTATTGCCACGCATAAGGCAGGGTATGGTGACCGCAGAACGAGAGCAGCAGCCCGTTGAGCGCGTCATATTCCGTTGCTGGTGTCGCTTGCGCGATGACCAGAGCTGCCGCGCCGGGCTGGTCGAGCAGCCAGCCCGTTTCGGTCAGTACGCCGTAGGCCGTGCAACCGCTGACCTGCAGCGTGCCGGCTGCTCCTGCGGCGGCGACGATTGCCGGCTGAGCGTGGCGCACGAAATCGCGGGTGAGAAAGAGCAGGACGTGATCGGCGCGCTCCACGCCGGCGTTTTGCAGCGCACTGTGCACGGCATCGGCGGCCAGATCGGGCGTTGGGTGGAGGCCGCTGACCAGGCCGCTGGCGACCTTCATGCGAGCTTGCCCTTGTAGCGGCAGAGGTCGGCGACGACGCAGCGACCACATTCCGGTTTGCGCGCCTTGCACACGTAGCGGCCGTGGAGGATCAACCAGTGGTGGGCGTCTTTCGCATATTGCGCCGGGGTGACCTTGAGCAGCTTCTTCTCGACATCGAGCGGTGTTTTGCCGGGCGCTAGCCCGGTGCGATTGCCGACCCGGAAGATATGCGTATCGACGGCGATGGTCGGCTGGCCGAAGGCGGTGTTGAGCACCACGTTGGCCGTCTTGCGCCCGACCCCGGGCAGCGCTTCGAGCGCGGCGCGGTCGGTGGGAACCTCGCTGCCGTGCCGTTCGACCAGCATGCGGCAGGTGGCGATGACGTTCTTGGCCTTGGTGCGGAAGAGGCCGATGGTCTTGATGTATTCGGTGAGACCTTCTTCCCCCAGCGCCAGCATCGTTTCAGGCGTCGGCGCCAGCGGAAACAGCCGGGCCGTTGCCTTGTTGACGCCAACATCCGTCGCCTGCGCCGACAAGATGACGGCGACTAGCAACTGGAACGGGGTCGCGTAGTGCAGTTCGGTAGCCGGCGCCGGATTGGCTGCCGCCAGGCGGGCATAGAAATCGGCGATCTGGGTCTTGTTCACGGGGATGGCATCATTTCGCGGTGCCCGATTCTACCTGACGTGAAGGGCTCGGGCTTCGCAGCAATCAACTCGCATGGGCGCTTTTTGGCACCCTAGACAGCGTCGACCGCGCCCGCAGTTGCCCGCAGCCGCCGTCGATGTCCTGCCCGGCAGAATTGCGCAACTTGGTCAGGATGCGCCGACGGTGCAAGCCCTTGGCCAAGGCGATCGCCCGATCGGCGGCGGGACGGCGGAAACCTTCGCCTTCGGTGGTGTTGTAGGGGATCAGGTTCATGATCGCGTACTTGCCAGTCAGCAGGCGGACGATGCCGTCCATTTCCTCGTCGCTGTCGTTGATCCCTTCGAGCAGCGTCCACTGGTACTGGATCGGGTAGCCGGTGGTGCGCGCGTAGCGCTCGCCGAGTTCGACCAGTTCGGCCGGGTCGATGCGCGGCGCCTTGGGCAGCAGGCGGGCGCGCAGTTCGGCCTTGGTCGAGTGCAGTGACAGGGCGAGCGCCGGGACGACACGCTGTTGCGGTAAACGTTCGAAAACGCGGGTGTCGCCGACCGTCGAGAAAACCAGGTTCTTGTGGCCGATGCCGCCGGCGGTACCGAGCAGGTCGATGGCTTCGAGCACGTTGTCGAGGTTGTGCGCCGGCTCACCCATGCCCATGAAGACGACGCGCTTGACCATGCGCCGGGCGCGGGCCAGCACGACCTGGGCAATGATCTCGCCGCTGGCGAGTTGGCGCAGCAGGCCGTCGCGGCCGGTCATGCAGAACAGGCAGCCGACCGCGCAGCCGACCTGGGTCGACACGCAGAGACCGACACGCGGCAGCAGCACGCTCTCGACGGTCTGGCCGTCGGCGAGTTCGACCAGCAGGCGCTCCGAGCCATCCGCGCCGGGGTGACAGGCGCGGATGCGGGCCAGCGCCTTCAGTTCGGCTTCCAGCGCCGGCAGCATCTCGCGCAACTTCAGCGGCAGGTAGTCCTCGGCCCGCTGGCGGCGCGCCCCGCTGGCAAGCGCCTTGGCGCCGGTCCACGCACGCAGCACACGCTCTTCATGACAAGGCAGCGCCCCGTACATGCGCAGCGTCTGGCGGAGTTGTTCGATCTGCACGTCTCAGTGTCCCGGTAGCGAAACCTGGCGGAAGGCCCGCCAGATTCCCAGGTCGTAGGCGATTTTCAACATGCCGCTGGCGACCAGCGGTGCAGCCAGCCAGCCGGCGGCGAACAAGACGCCGCCCAGCGAAGGGCCGACGGCCGCTGCCAGGCTGCGCGGTACGGCCGTGAAGCTGGCCGCCGCCGCCCGTTCCTGAGGCGTGACCACCGCCATGACGAAGGCCGAGCGCGTCGGGACATCCATTTGCGACAATAACGATCGGAGCAGCAGCAATCCCAGGGCCAGCTCCAGCGTGGGTGCCAGTGCCGCCAGAACCAGAAAGACATTGGCCGGGATGTGGGTGAAGACCATCGTGTTGAGCAATCCGATACGCTTCGCCACCCAGGGCGCGGCCAGTTGCGAAAAGGCCGAGAATAGACCGGACCAGAAAAAGAATTGGCCGGCCGCTGCCAGCGACAGGTCGAAGCGTTCGAACAACCATAGGGCCAGCAATGAATTCACCACCAGGCCGCCGGCGAAGGCATCGACGGAGAACAGCGCCGCCAGCTTGAATACGGTATGGCGCGAAACGCCGAGCGGCACGGGCGGCGCCGGTCTTTCGTGGGGCGCGGGTTCCGGCAGTCGGCGGTATAGTTGCCAGACGAGCAGCCCCGCCATGCCGTAGATGACGAACATGCCGCGCAGGCTGGCGAGCCGCTCGATGCCGAACGGAACAAGGGCATCCGGGACGGCGGCGGACAGCGCGCCGACTGCGGCAAACAAGGCGCCGGTGAGGCTGTAGCGGGCGAACAGGGCGGTGCGGGTTTCGCCTGACGCGGCTTCCGCCAGGCGGGCGTGTTCGAGCGGCAGGAAAACGCTGACATCGCCGGAACTCGGGTTCATCGTGCCGGCGAACGCGACCAGCAACAGCGGCCAGA
>CAZGPO010000122.1:0-6934 GCA_964527745.1 uncultured Dechloromonas sp. | reverse complement strand
TAGACGCCGAACAAGTCGCTGCCGACCCGCGCTACATGTACATCGTCCGGCAACGAGGCACGCAGACGCGCGCCGACGGCCTGCAATTGCTGGTCGCCGAAGCTGTAGCCGAAGGCATCGATGGTTTCCGAAAACTCATCGATGTCGACCAGCGCCAGGACGTGATCGCCGCTACCCGAAATCCTCGTCAGCTCGTCAATCACCTCGATCTGGGCGGCGCGGTTGGGCAGCCCGGTCAACGCGTCGACAAAGGCTGCCGTGCGCAGGCGCTCGACCAGACCGATGTTTTCGCCACGGATCGTGATGTTGGTGCAGAAAATATCGAGAAGATGGCGATCCAGCATACGGATCGGTGCGGTCGACTCGACATAGACGGCAAAATCGCGGCCGTGGCGTCCGGAGAAATGCAAGGCCAGCGTTCGCTCGCCGCGCCGGTTGGCCCCCTCGCGCAGGCAACCGCTGATTATCTCGCGGGCATCCAGGTCGGTCAGCGCCGACAGCGGCTGGTTGACCAGCGGCGCGAAACGTCCGGTAGCAGCCAGAATCACGTCGGCAACGCCATGATCGCCTGCCTTCGCGCCGCGTGTATTGCGTGCGCAGACCAAACCTTCGGGGGGCACGCCAAGCAACGCGGCGAGTTGCTCGATAACCGCTGCGGCGAAGGTCGGCAATCCCTGTTCGGCATTGAAACGACTGGCACTCTCGATGATCAGTTCGAGACTGCTGCGGCTCTCTTCGAGGCGCCGGATCTGATCGAAAGAACGAATGGCCGCGGTGACGGTGGTGAACAACTTGCTGCGCGTCAGTTCGGTCTTGGTCTTGTAATCGTTGATATCGTAATTGGCGATCGCGTCGAGTTCCGGCGCGTAGCCCGGCTGGCCGGTACGCAGGACGATGCGCACGGCAGCCATGGCAAGTTCGTTGCGAATGCGCTCGACGGCGACCAGACCGGCATCTTCGCGTTCCATGACGACATCGAGCAGGACGACCGCGACATCGCGATGGCGGTCAAGAACCGCGATTGCCTCCGCGGCAGTCGAGGCATGCAAAAAGCGCAAGGGGCGGCCGAGAACCTTGAGGTCATGCAGCGCGAATTCGGTCGCATGGTGCACATCCTCGTCGTCGTCTACGATCAATACCGTCCAGCATGCTTCGGCCGCACACACGGGTTGCAGCCCGGGGGCATCCTCAACAAAAGCCAGATGATCGTCGTCGTTATGCATTCCGCAATTCGAATTCAGGTTTGGTGCTAATCAAACCGTAGTATGGCGGGAAGCCCACAAAAAAACAAAGAGCCCCGCAGGGCCCTTCGTCATATCCAGCCGAACAGCGCCGGCCTGGCAAGGCTGAAGTCAGAAATTCAGCGTGCGCTTGTCACAGGCCAACGCTGCTTCATGCACGGTCTCCGACAGCGTCGGATGGGCATGACAGATACGCGCCAGATCTTCGGAAGCACCGCCAAACTCCATCGTGACAACCGCCTCGGCAATGATTTCGGAGGCGTTGGCGCCAATGATATGCACGCCGAGGATGCGGTCGGTTTTCTTGCAGGCGAGCATCTTGACGAAACCGGACGGATCGCCCATGCCCAGCGCCCGACCGTTGGCCAGGAACGGCACCTTGCCGGCCTTGTACTCGACGCCTTCGGCCTTGAGCTGCTGCTCGGTCTTGCCGACCCAGGCAATTTCCGGCGCGGTGTAGATGACCCAGGGAATGGTGTCGAAGTTGCAGTGACCAGCCTGGCCTGCCATCAGTTCGGCGACCATGACCCCTTCTTCATGTGCCTTGTGCGCCAGCATCGGACCGCGCACGACATCACCAATGGCCCAGACGCCCGGCAAATTGGTCTTGCAATGGCCGTCGACCGCAACGAAACCGCGCTCGTCGAGTTGCAGGCCGACCGCTTCGGCATTCAGGCCGTCGGTGTTCGGCACGCGACCGATCGAGACGATCAGGCGATCGGCATCCAGCTTCTGTGCCTTGCCGTCCTTGTCGGTGTAGGCAATGGAAACCGATTTTTTTGTCGCCTTGATGTCGCCGACCTTGACCCCCATCTGGATGTTCAGGCCCTGCTTGGTGAACAATTTCAGCGCTTCCTTGGCCACGTCCTGATCGGCCACTGCCAGGAAATCCGGCATCGCTTCCAGCACGGTCACTTCAGAACCGACGCGACGCCAGACCGAACCCATTTCCAGACCGATGACACCGGCGCCAATGATCGCCAGCTTCTTGGGCACGGATTCCTGATTCAGCGCACCTTCGTTGTCCATGACGATTTTCTGGTCGACCGGCAGGTTCGGCAGATGACGTGCCTTGGAACCCGTGGCGACAATAACCTGTCTGGCCAGCACTTCCTCGGCGCCGACCTTGAGCTTCCAGAACTCGCCTTCCCTGGCGACAAAAGAACCGTGGCCGGGCAGGAAGGTAACCTTGTTCTTCTTCAGGAGCATCTTGATGCCGCCGGTCAGCTGATTGACCACGCCATCCTTGCGTGCCTTCATGACCGGCACGTCGATCGTGGCCTTGCCGACCTTGATGCCCTGTGCCTCGAATGAATGACCGGCTTCCTCGAACAGATGCGAGGTATGCAGCAGGGCCTTGGACGGGATGCAGCCGACGTTCAGGCAGGTACCACCGAGACGCGGCTCGCCCTTGGGATCGGCGTAGGGATTGGATTCGGCACAGGCCGCGGTAAAACCAAGTTGAGAAGCGCGGATCGCTGCAATATAGCCACCGGGACCGCCGCCAATGACGAGCACGTCAAATTGCTTGGACATGTGTGAACCTTTCAGAATTCAGATGTGCGAAAGCGCCAGCGCCCCTAACGGGACACTGGCGCCGGCAAACGTCGATCAGACGCCGAGCAGCAGGCGCGACGGATCTTCCAGCGCTTCCTTCATGGTCACCAGACCGAGGACGGCTTCGCGGCCGTCGATGATGCGGTGATCGTAGGACATGGCCAGATAGTTCATCGGACGCACGACGACCTGACCATTCTCGACCATCGCCCGATCCTTGGTGGCATGGATGCCGAGGATCGCCGACTGTGGCGGATTGATGATCGGCGTGGACATCATCGAACCGAAGATGCCGCCGTTGGAAATGGAGAAGGTGCCGCCGGTCAATTCCTCGATCGACAATTTGCCGTCCTTTGCCTTGGAACCGAATTCGGCGATCTTCTTCTCGATATCGGCGATGCTGAGCTGGTCGGCATTGCGGATGATCGGCACGACCAGACCGCGTGGCGAACCGACAGCGATGCCGATGTCGATATAGCCGTGATAGACGATGTCATTGCCGTCGACCGACGCATTGATGACCGGGAATTTCTGCAACGCGGCACAGGCGGCCTTGACGAAGAAGCCCATGAAGCCGAGGCGGACGCCGTGGGTCTTCTCGAACTTCTCGCCATACTGCTTGCGCAACGCCATGATCGGGCCCATGTTCACTTCGTTGAACGTGGTCAGGATCGCGTTGGTTGCTTGCGACTGCAGCAGGCGTTCGGCGATGCGGGCGCGCAGACGGGTCATCGGCACACGCTGCTCGGTACGCGGACCGGCGTCGACTCCGGTCGGCGGTGTCGGCAACGACATGGCAGCCGCAGCGGGCGCGGCAACCGGCCCGGACGGCGCAGCAGCCCTGGCCTGGGCAGCCTCGGCGTCTTCCTTGGTCACCCGGCCACCACGCCCCGTACCGGCGACATCGGCAGCGGCGATCCCCTTTTCATCGAGAATCTTGCGCGCCGTCGGGCTCGCCGTACCGGCCGGCGCGGCCGCCGCCGGAGCGGGGGCTGCTTCGGGTGCCGCCGCTTTTGGCACTTCGGCAGCAGGAGCTGCGGCACCGGCCTTGGCGGCGGTATCGATACGGGCGATCAACTCACCCGAAACGACCGTTTCGCCGTCGGCCTTGACGATGTCGACCAGCACCCCGGCCCCCGGCGACGGAACTTCCAGAACGACCTTGTCGGTTTCGATATCGATCAGGATTTCATCGCGGGCAACGGCTTCGCCGATTTTCTTTTTCCAGGAAGCGAGCGTGCCTTCGGCGACGGACTCGGAAAGCTGGGGAACTTGAACTTCGATAATGCTCATAGGGACTCCACTCTGCTTTATTTATTAGTAGTCGATCTTGCCCAGTGCGGACTCGACCAGTGCTTTTTGTTGCTCGTTGTGCTTCGCCAGATAGCCGACGGCCGGCGACGGTGATGCCGGACGGGAGACCAGCAGCAGCCTGCGCTTTTCACCGATCGCGCTATCGAGATGATGGCGCGAAGCGATCCAGTACCATGCCCCCTGGTTACGCGGTTCTTCCTGACACCAGACGATTTCCATCGCCTTCGGGTATTTGGCGAGTTCGGCTTGCAGCGACTCGCGCGGGAACGGAGACAGTTGCTCGAGGCGGATGATCGCGATATCGGTGATCTTCCGTTCGCGGCGGGCGGCCAGCAGGTCGTAGTAAACCTTACCGGAACAGGCCACGACTCGCTTGACCTTCTTCGGATCCAGCGCGTCCACCTCACCGATGACCCGCTGGAATTCACCATTGGCCAGATCTTCCAGCGGTGAAGCGGCATCTTTGTGGCGCAGCAGCGATTTCGGCGACATGACGATCAGCGGCTTGCGCTGCATGCGAACCGCCTGCCGGCGCAGCATGTGGAAGACCTGCGCCGCGGTGGTCGGCACGCAGACTTCCATGTTCATCTCGGCACATTGGTTCATGAAGCGCTCAGGACGCGCCGAAGAGTGTTCCGGACCCTGCCCTTCATAGCCATGCGGCAGCAGCATGACTAGACCGCAAGCACGGCCCCATTTCGCCTCGCCTGAAGCAATGAACTGGTCGATGACGACCTGGGCGCCATTGGCGAAGTCGCCGAACTGGGCTTCCCAGATGACCAGTTCGTAGGGATTGGCCGTGGCGTATCCATAGTCGAAGGCCAATACCGCTTCTTCGGACAGCACGGAATCGTAGCAATGAAATTCAGCCTGCTTTTCCTGCAGGTTCTTGAGCGGATGATAAGTGCCTTCAGACCAATTCTCGCGGTTCTGGTCATGGAATGCCGCATGGCGATGGAAGAAGGTGCCGCGCCCGACGTCCTCGCCGGAAATCCGGATTCCGTAACCGGAAACCAGCAGGGTAGCGTAGGCCAGGTTCTCGGCCATACCCCAATCCACGGGCAGCTTGCCCTCGCCCATCGCCGCACGGTCCTCAACAATCTTCTTGACTCGCGAATGCAGCACGTAACCCTCGGGGAAGGTCGTCAGACGCTGGGAAAGGCGCTGCAGTTCGGTGGTCGGAACCTTGGTATCGCAAGTCTCGACATAGCCCTTGCTCACGAACGGTGTCCAGTCGATGGTGTTCGGATGCTTGTAGCCGGCAAGAACGGGGTTGTACAGCAATTCGCCCTTGTCCAGGTGCTCGCGGTATTCTGCGATCATCTGGTCCGGCCCTTCCGCCGGCAGAACGCCCTCGGCGATCAGCCGGTCTCCGTACAATTTTCGCGTACCCGGATGCTGGGCGATCTTCTTGTACATCAGCGGCTGCGTGACCATCGGCTCGTCCTGCTCGTTGTGGCCGAGCTTGCGGAAACAGACGATGTCGACGACGACGTCCTTCTTGAACTTCTGGCGGAAATCGACGGCGATCTTGGTCACCAGCGCGACCGCTTCGGGATCGTCGCCATTGACGTGGAAGATCGGCGCCTCGGCCATCTTGAAGATGTCGGTGCAGTAGTGTCCGGAACGATAGTCGCGCGGGTCGCTGGTGGTGAAACCGATCTGGTTGTTCACGACGAAATGCAGTGTGCCGCCCGTGCCATACCCCCGGGTCTGCGCGAAATTGAGCATCTCCTGATTGACACCTTGACCGGCGACTGCCGAATCACCGTGGATGAGAACCGGCAGCACCTTGGCCTTGCCCTCTTCGCCACGCCGGACCTGACGGGCGTAAACGGAACCTTCGACGACCGGATTGACGATTTCCAGATGCGACGGGTTGAATGCCAGGGTCAGATGGCAGGGACCGCCAGGCGTCGATACATCCGACGAAAAACCCATGTGGTACTTGACGTCGCCGGCTGAAAGATCGCTCTTCTTCTTGCCTTCGAATTCGGCGAACAACATCGACGGGGTCTTGCCCAGCGTGTTGACCAGCACGTTCAGACGGCCACGGTGCGCCATGCCGATGACAACTTCGTCGATACCCATACCACCGCCAACACGGACCGCTTCGTCCATGGCGACGATCAGCGATTCGCCGCCTTCGAGCGAAAAGCGCTTCTGGCCGACATACTTGGTATGCAGGTAGCGTTCGAGCGTCTCTGCTGCGGTCAACCGCTCAAGCAGGCGTTTTTTCTGTTCGGCGTCGTACGCGGGGCGCGAGCGAATCGGCTCCAGTTGCTCCTGTAACCAGCGCTTCTCGACATAATCGCTCATGTACATGTATTCGACGCCGACCGAACCGCAATAGGTCTGGCGGAGCGCGCCGATGATATCACCGAGCGACGCCCTGTCCGGAACCCCGCGGAACGAGCCGGTGTTGAAGACCTGATTGAGGTCGGCGTCGGAAAAATCATAAAAGGAAAGTTCGAGTTCCTGCAGCGCCGGACGCGGCATACGCTTGAGTGGATCAAGTTCCGCCCAGCGCGTACCGAGAATGCGATAGGCGGTGATCATCTGCAGGACGGAAACCTGCTTTTTGTCATCGCCGGCAGCGGCCTGGGCTACCGGGCGGAAACCACCATCCTTGCCCAGTTCGGCAAAGGCGGCGACGACCGGCGCGTGCGGCACGTCGCGTGCCACGTAACCCGGCATCTGGGCCAGGCGGTCGAAGTAGTCGCGCCACTCTGCGGGAACGGCGGTGGGATTGTCGAGGTAGGTCTCGTAGAGCTGTTCGACAAAAGGCGCGTTGCCACCGAAGAACATCGTGCTGTCGAACA
>CAZGPO010000121.1:0-6957 GCA_964527745.1 uncultured Dechloromonas sp. | reverse complement strand
ACATTTGTACCTCGCAAGTCCTGTTGGCCAACATGGCCGGCATGTACGCCGTCTACCACGGCGCCGAAGGCCTGCGCACCATCGCCGGTCGCATCCATCGCTTGACCGCCATCCTGGCCGAAGGCCTCACGCGCGCCGGCCTCACCCTGCTGACCAAACAGTTCTACGACACCGTGCATCTTGACCTCGGCGCCCGCGCTGAAACGGTCTACCTTGACGCCCTCGCCGCCGGTTACAACCTTCGCCGCGTCTCGGCCGGTGTGCTCGGCATTTCCTTCGACGAAACGACGACGCGTAACGATGTTGCCACGCTATTCAAGCTGATCACCCAGGTCACGCTGGACATGGACGCCATCGACGCCCAGGTCGCCGCCGCCGCCTCTGCCCTGCCCGACGCGCTGATCCGCAGCGACGCCGTGCTCCAGCACCCGGTGTTCAACACGCATCACACCGAACACGAGATGCTGCGCTACCTCAAGTCGCTGCAAAACAAGGACCTGGCCCTCGATCACTCGATGATCTCGCTCGGCTCCTGCACCATGAAGCTCAACGCGACCAGCGAGATGATCCCGGTCACCTGGCCGGAATTCGGCGGCCTGCACCCGTTCGCCCCGCGCGATCAGGCCGCTGGTTATCTGGAAATGATCGCCAGCCTGACCGAATGGCTGAAGACTGTCACCGGCTTCGACGCCATCTGCATGCAGCCGAACTCCGGCGCCCAGGGCGAATACGCCGGCATGGTGGCAATCGCCCGCTACCACGCCAGCCGCGGCGAAGCGCACCGTAACGTCTGCCTGATCCCCAGATCAGCCCACGGCACCAACCCGGCCACCGCCCAGATGGCCAACATGAAGGTCGTTGTCGTCGATTGCGATGAAAACGGCAACGTCGATGTCGCCGACCTCAAGGCCAAGGCCGAAGAGCACAAGGACGACCTGGCCTGCCTGATGATCACCTACCCGTCGACCCACGGCGTGTTCGAGGAAGCAGTGCGCGACATCTGCGCCATCGTCCATGCCAACGGCGGCCAGGTGTACATGGACGGCGCCAACCTCAACGCCCAGGTCGGCCTGACCTCGCCCGGCTTCATCGGCGCCGACGTCAGCCACATGAACCTGCACAAGACCTTCGCCATCCCCCACGGCGGCGGCGGACCGGGCATGGGGCCGATCGGCCTCAAGGCCCATCTGGCACCGTTCATGGCCGACCACGCCGTGGCCGCAACCGGCCCGGAGGATCGCGTCAATGCCGGCCAGGGTGCGGTTTCCGCCGCTCCGTTCGGTTCCGCTTCGATCCTGACCATTTCGTGGATGTACCTCGCCATGCTCGGCGGCGAAGGCGTCAAGAAGGCCACGCAAGTCGCCATCCTCAACGCCAACTACGTCGCCCAGCAGTTGAAGGCGCATTACCCCGTGCTCTACGTCGGCAAGAACGGCCGCGTTGCGCATGAGTGCATCTTCGATATTCGTCCGCTCAAGGCCGCGACCGGAATCAGTGAAACCGACATCGCCAAGCGCCTGATGGACTACGGCTTCCACGCACCAACGGTGTCCTTCCCGGTCGCCGGCACGATCATGGTCGAGCCGACCGAGTCGGAATCGAAGGCCGAACTGGACCGCTTCATCGAGGCCATGGTCAGCATTCGTGAAGAAATCCGACAGATCGAGAACGGCGCGTGGACGGCCGACAACAACCCGCTGAAGAACGCCCCGCATTCGCAGGCCGACGTCATCGACGCCGACTGGCAGCATCCGTACAGCCGCCAGCAGGCCGTCTTCCCGTTGCCTTGGGTGGCCGCCAACAAGTTCTGGCCGAGCGTCAATCGCATCGACGATGTGTATGGCGACCGCAACCTGAACTGCGCCTGCCCACCGATGGAGGCTTACGCCGACTGATGACCGTCGATCTCTCTGCCATCGCCAAATGGCCCAATGTCCCCGCCTGTTACGACTGGTTGTCGCTCGACCGGCGGGGCGACTGGCGATTGCAGGGAGAACGCGTCACGCACCGCGGCCTGATCCAGTTCATCAACCGGCAATACGGTTGTGACGAATCAGGCTGCTGGTTTTTGCAGAACGGTCCGCAACGGGTTTTCGTTGCGCTGTCCTATACCCCGTGGGTTTTCCGGCGCGAAGGCGACGCCTTCATCAGCCATACCGGCGTACCGGCCGGTGAACTAAAGGCCATTTACCTCGACGAAGAAGGCAGCATCCTGCTCGAAACCGAGCTAGGCATCGGCTTGCTCGACGACCGCGACCTCGCGGCATTTCTCGCCGGTTGCCATGACTCGAATGCCGGGCCAGCGTGCGACAGTGCCATTCTTGCTCTGATGAGTGGCAATCCGGCGTCGGTCTGTTGGCGGAACATGCCGATCGAACAGATTGTCGCGGTCGACGTGCCGAAACGCTTCAATTTCGAGCCGCTGCCGCGTAGCGCCTGCACCTGAGCGAAATGGCGATCGATACTGCCTCGATTTGGCTGAAATTCCTGCCGGTTCTCCACGTTCTGGTGCTGGTTGCCATCTCGCTGCGCATCTTCTCGCGGCGCACCGCGCACGGCACGGCGATCGCTTGGCTTTTGCTGATCGTCCTGCTCCCCGGTGTCGGCGCGCTCATGTACCTGCTGATCGGCGAGCGGCGTCTCGGCCGCGTCTGGATGCAGCGCGCGGCCAGGCTGCGCCCGCAGATGCTGGACTGGGCCGCGAGCATCCCGGTGACCAAAATCGCCTTGCCGAGCCGTCTGTCCACCGGCGGTGAAAGCGTCAGCCGCTTGGTCCACAGCGCGGTCGGCTTGCCGCCGATGGGCGGCCATCGCCTGCAGTTGCTCGCCGACAGCGGCTCGATCATGCGCGCCATGATCGTCGACATCGACGCTGCCCGCGTTTCCATCCACATGGAGTTCTATATCTGGAACGCCGGCGGCTTCGTCGATGACCTCGTCGAGGCGCTGGTCCGCGCCGCCGGGCGCGGCGTGGCGTGCACCACGCTGATGGACTCGCTCGGCAGCCGGCCGTTCTTCAAGAGCGAGGCGATCAGGCGTCTGCGCGCCGCCGGCGTCAGCGTCGTCGAGGTTCTGCCGGTCAATCCGCTGCGCGCACTGTTCGTCCGCTTCGACCTGCGCGATCATCGCAAGATTGCCGTCATCGACCGTTGCATCGCCTACACCGGCAGCATGAATATCGCGGACCCGCGCTTCTTCAAGCAGGATGCCGGCGTCGGCGAATGGGTGGACGCCATGGCGCGCATCGAAGGGCCGGCTGCCTGGGTGCTCGAAGCCGTCTCGCTGTCGCTGACCTCGCTGCAGACCGGCGGCCACTTCGCGCCTTTGCCACCTCCCGAACTATCGCCCGCTGGCAGCGGCCATGTCCAGATTTTTCCCTCGGGACCGCAGACCTCGCGAGTGCGCATCGACGCGCTGTTGCTCGCCGCAATCTACGCGGCGCGCCGCGAGATCGTCCTGACCACGCCGTATTTCGTCCCCGGCGAGGCACTGCTCACCGCCTTACGCTCGGCCGCCCTGCGCGGCGTGCGCGTCGTGCTGATCGTTCCCGAGAAGATCGACTCGCGTCTGGTGCGCTACGCCAGCGAGGCGTACCACGAGGATCTGCTGGAAGTCGGCGTGACGATCATGCAATTCCGCGATGGCTTGCTGCACACCAAGAGCGTGGTCGTCGATGAAGAATTTACGGTTTTCGGCACGGTCAACCTGGATTTACGCAGTTTTGAGCTGAATTTCGAGCTTTCGCTGATTGCCTTCGATACGGATTTCTCGGCCGCGATGCGCGATCTGCAGCGTGACTACGAAACGCGCTCAAATGTGCTGAGCCTCGACGCATGGCGCGCCCGTCCGCGCAGCCGCCGCCTGCTCGAAAACGCGGTGCAGATGATGAGCCCGCTGCTGTAGGCAGCAAGATCGGCTAAGACCCGAGATGCTCCCGCTGCCATGCAGCAATCTCCGGCAAACTCTCTTCCACCTCCTTGAGCAACGCCGCATTTGCCTGGAGCAGCAACTTGCGCTGCCGGGCATCGAGCCTCACCGGAAAAACCGGCTGCAAACGGACGAACAAGTCACCGACTGAATGTTTGCCGCGCCCGGGAAAACCCTTGCCCGCCAGATGCAGTTCGCGCGCATCCGCCGAGCCTGGTTCCAGCGTCATTGCCATTGTTCCACCCAGCACAGGCAGTTGAATTTCGCCGCCAGCAAGCAAGGCCAGGGCGCTGACCGGCATGCTGAAATGCAGGTTGCGGCCGCGCAGTTGAAACAGCGAGTGACTGCGGATGGTGATAGTCAGGTACAGGTCGCCAGCCGCCAGATCGCCGCTCGCCGCTTCGCCCTGCCCGGCCAGGCGCAACTCGTCACCCGGCAGCATGCCTGGCGGCACCGTGATCTCGACACTGACACTGGCAGTTTCGCGGCCGCTGCCGGCGCAGTCGGGACAAACACGCTCACTGAAGAAGCCGCGCCCGCCGCAATCCGGGCAGCCGACCAGCACACGTTTTGGATCGCGCACTCGCCCGCTACCGTGACAGGACGCGCAGAAACGCGTGCGGGTCAAGCCAGCCTCGCCACTGCCGGCGCAGCTCGGGCAGGCCTTGCCGCGCGTGTAGTCGATGGTCGTACGGCACCCGGCGGCAGCCTGTTCAAGACTGATTTCCAGATTCAGGCGAATGTCTGCCGCAGTTTCCGGTGCTGCCTCGGCTTCAGGGGCCTCGTTTTTTGCCGCTTGCGGCGCGTCGACCGCAACAAGTTGGTCGTAGGCCGCGCGAATCGCCTTGAAGCGCTCACTGGCCAACGGGTCGCTGTTACGGTCCGGATGCCAGCGCATCGCCAGCCGGCGATAGGCGCGCTTGACATCGTCCAGGCTGGCATCCGGCGCGATGCCAAGGATGGCGTGATGATCGATGTCCATTTGGCGAACTCAGCGACGAGCCGGGGCAACTGCGGACCGCCGGCCTTCGATCTGGCCCAGCAAGTCGCCGATCACGTCAGCAATCAGCTTCGCGGTAATGCCGTGACGATCGCGGTCGGGGTTGTATTCGACTATTTCCAAGGCGCGCAATTTTTCGCTGCCGATCAGTTTTTGCAAGCCGGCGCGTACCTCGCCGACCGCCAGCCCCTTCGGCTCAGGGCTACCGACTCCGGGTGCCACGGCCGGGTCGAAAGCATCGAGATCGAGCGTAATGCCGTAGCCATTTTCGGCACTCGAAACGATCGCTGCCGCCTCGTCAAAACAGGCTGCCAGCCCGCGTTCATCAATCTCGACAGCGCCAATAACGCGAACGCCCATGCGCGCCAGGAAAGCCGCCTCCTCAGCCTCCCAAGAACGCGGCCCGAGAACGACCGTATGTTTCGGATCGATTTGCAGGCCGTCTATACCCAGGCCAAGCAGGCGTTTGTCGCCGCGTCCGAGAAGACAAGCCAGCGGCATGCCGTGAACCGCTCCGGAGTATGAGGTTTCCGGCGTATGACTGTCGAGATGCGCATCGATCCACAAGAGTCCTAGCGGCTTGCCGACAAAGCGCGCAACGCCGCTCCAGGTACCGATGGCGACCGAATGATCGCCGCCGATGATCAACGGAAATTCGCCCTCGGCCAAAGTGGCGCTGACCCGGTCGACCAGGCGACGATTCAGCTCGGCGATCCGCGCGATTGGCGCATGGCCTGCGGCAGCGAGCGCATACAGCGTTTCGCCCCAGTCGAGACGGGGATGATGTTCGAGTTCATGCCAGGCCTGGGAGCGATGGAAGGCCACGGGCCCGTCCTCGCAGCCCCTGTCCTGCGCGCCAATTCCACTGGCAGCGCCGATGATGCGAACCCGGATCGTCATGGACACACCTGGTTTCTGAAAGGAACGGCTTGCCTGAACGCCGGTCAGCTGATGAAAGGCTCTGCCTTCCGGTCAGGCACTGAAATTTCGTGTATTTCGGTCTTGTTGATGATGAGTCGAACAAAAAAATAGGCGAAGAATGGCAGGGCCAGACCAAACGTGACGATCACCAGAACAATCCAGATCAGGGTCTGAAGAAGCACATCGCCAAAGTCCAGCGAACAAACAAACTTGTATTTTTTCATGGTGGCTCCCAATAGAGCGCAAGGATCGCCTGTCGCGGGCGATACCACCCAATCAAATTGCATTTCGATGGGTGCATTAACGGGTAAAAAAACAAAACGCCCCGAAGGGCGCCTGTTCACAGCATTGCTGGCGGAGACGGAGGGATTCGAACCCTCGATGCAGGTTTTGCCCGCATGCTCCCTTAGCAGGGGAGTGCCTTCGACCTCTCGGCCACGTCTCCGGATCCAGACTTCAACGAGGCGCGGATGATATAGCCTCCGCGCCCTGCGGTCAAACTTGCTGCTGGTCGAGACCGAAAGTGCGGTGCAGCACGCGAACGGCCAGCTCCAGGTATTTTTCGTCGAGAACGACGGAAATCTTGATCTCGGATGTCGAGATCATCTGGATGTTGATGCCCTCGTCGGCCAGTGCCTTGAACATCTGGCTGGCAACGCCCGGGTGGGAGCGCATGCCGACGCCGACGGCGGAAACCTTGCAGATCTTGTTGTCGCCGGTAATTTCGCGGGCGCCCAGCTTGGCCTTGGTATCTTCCAGAATCCCCTTGGCCTTGGCGAAGTCACCGCGATTGACGGTGAAAGAAAAGTCGGTCGTGCCATCATGTCCGACGTTCTGGATGATCATGTCGACGTCGATGTTTGCGGCGGCGATGGCACCGAGAATCTGGTAGGCGATGCCCGGGGTATCGGGCACGCCGAGCATGGTCAGTTTGGCTTCGTCGCGATTGAAGGCGATGCCGGAAATGATCGGTTGTTCCATGTTCTTGTCTTCCTCAACAGTAATCAGCGTGCCTTCCCCTTCGTCCTGGAAGCTGGAAAGAACGCGCAGTTTGACCTTGTACTTGCCGGCGAATTCGACCGAGCGGATCTGCAGCACCTTGGAGCCGA
>CAZGPO010000120.1:0-7070 GCA_964527745.1 uncultured Dechloromonas sp. | reverse complement strand
TCGTCACTGTCGGATTCGAACCGAATGCAAGATTTACAGGAGTGTCAGTGGCAATGCGAACAAACTTGGTCTTCGCATTGAAGGCCGTGGATTGAGCAGAAGCTCCGCCAACTGCAACAACCTGTTCAGCCACCGGCGGCATTGACGCCACCTCAATACCTACCCCTGATTCTGCTGCACCTTTATTGGCCAATTCGGTGATGTAGATTTTTGCCATGATGATGTGCTCCTAGTCGATGCGCGCATTCTACATGCGAAGCAGACAAAAAGAAACCCCTCCGAAGAGGGGTTTCCAGTTTCAGCCGCGTGAGGCTTAGGCGAGGTTGCCGGCGCCGACGAAGGCGACAGCCATCCACTGCTGGTTGAGCAGCACGGACACGCCGTACCACTTGGAACCAACGTAGCCACGCTGACCGAGCGGGTCCGCGCTGTCCTTGTTGCCGACCGGGATGATCGACAGATCGAAGGACTTGGCACCACGCAGGGCAACGGTGCCGTAGGCTTCCTGACCGACGACGATCAGCGGATACACGTCGATGTTGGTGCCGCCGGTGGAGATGCAGCCGGTGGTGCCGACAGCCGCGCCGCCGTTGGCGAACGGGACCAGTTCGGGCGACACGATGAAACGGAACTGCTCGAAGGAGCCGATTTCGTTTTCATGCAGGGGCTTGCGGGAACCGTAGGCGGCAACCGGGGTGTAGCCCGGGAAGGCGGTGGCGTCACGCAGGTCGGCGTCGATGTCGCTCGAGCAGAACACGAGGAAGGAGGCTTCGATCGGCTTCGTCCCGATGTTCGGGGTCGGGGCCAGAATCGAGGTCGGCTTCTTGGTGTGGTTGCGCATCAGGGCACGGGCGATGGCACGCAGACCCTTGGCAGTCAGCTTGCCATCGACGGTGGCGATGGTGGTGCCGGTGCCGCCGAAGAAACGGTTCGTGCCGGCGCGGACCTTGGAGTAGAGTTCCAGTTCCTTGACCAGCATCATGCGCTCGGCCACTTGGGTCTTCAGCGCATCTTCGATGTCGTCTTCGTACATGTCCGCCACGATGTCCGTGAAGGAGTAGAGGCAGGCGTACTGGACCATCACCGCGGTGATGTCCTGCGCGACGATCGTATCCGGGGTCGGGGTGACACCTTCGGCCGTCAGGTTGTTGGTCAGCAGCGTATTGACGGTGTTCGAGGCTTCCGTTTCCACGGTGCTGGCGGGGGTGACGCCCGGAACCAGAATGTTCGGGTTGGCGACGGTGGCGTCATAGGGAACCCAACGACGGAAGATGATGGTCGTCGAGGAATTGCGGGGCAGTTCTTTGTTGGAAGCTGCCAGACCCAGCACTTCGCACGGGATTGCACGGGCAAGGATTTCACCTTTGACCTTACCAATCCGGGGAGTTTGAGTCGCGTAAAGTTGTCCAGACATGATACTTTGCTCCTTGCCCAACGGGCGTTGAGGATTTGAACTTCGGGTCTTTTTTTGCTTCTGGCCGTCGGGTCAGGCAAGGTATTCATCGGCGTCGCTAGGGGCGCCATGAGCGAAAAGTACAATAGGGAAAACCTATTGTCAAGCCCCCACCAATAAAAAACCCCGGGTTGTGCCCGGGGCTGCCTATCGGCGAGTGCAGCAATCGGTACTATTCGGCTTTGGCCTTAGCACAGGACGGTGCGACCGCCGCATACTCGGACGAGCACAAGATAGCAATCGCGTCGTTGGTCAGCCCGACAGCCGAGAAGGAACGGGCAGTCTCACGAATCTGGCATTCCTTGGATTCCCACGACGTGCCGACCGCAATGTTGAAGAACGGGTTGCCGCCACCGATGTTGCTGGTTCCCATGCAAGGCGCACTTGGGTACAGCCCACCCAGACCGAGCGCCGCCACTTGCGCAGGGTACTCAACGTTGAAATTCACCCCGGATTGCGATCCGCCGGAGACGGCACGGGCATCACCACCACCCGCGAAGGCGTTACCGCCGGCAGCAAAAGATGTGGCAGCGGCGCGGCTCTCGTTGCTGATCCGGTTGGATACAGCGACGTTGCTGAATTGCGCTTGGCCTTGGCCTTGCAACTGACCTTGCGTCGCCGTAGCGATGCCAGTGCCACCCGGGTTGTCGTTACCAAGTCCAATGGCGAAGGCCGACGAGGCGATGAGGGATGCTGCGAGAAGTGCAAATAGCTTTTTCATGGGGGTTACTCCTGAATGTGGTCACGGATGATGGGGATTACGCGCAACCAATTCCCGCACGGGCATTGATCACGACCTTCGCTGTTGTCGTCAAAGCATGAGCGAGGGCGCATGCGTATGGCGTCACACAGTTCTTTGCGCTGGCCGGTAACGACCGCGATGGGCAGCACGATGGGGCCAGTGACAATGGCCACAGCCGCTTCGGCGGCGACCAGCTTCTGCTGCGGGGTAAGGCTAGGTGGGTTCGACGGCAGTTGCGACTGAGCCATTGCAGGGAATGCAAAAAGCGCAGCGACGATGATTGCGAAAAATTGTTTCACGGTGGGGTATCTCCTGTTAGAAACGTCAGCATAGGGGGCGAACCCCCATGTTGTCAATGGCCTGTTTTGCTGCGCTCAGCTTTGAAGCCGGCCATAAACGCATCTTCCTCAGTTGCCGGGCCGGGCGCAGCCTGTACCGCTTGGCCGCGAGGCATGACCGCATTGGCAAGGCGCTGGTTCGGCGCCTGCCGATGGGGTGCCGGTGCCGGGGCTTGATGCACAGGGCTGGTCGTGTTCTTGACCCAATCCTTGAACTGGGTGAGGCGCAGGGAAATGAAGGCCGCGTTCTCGGATTCCATCAGCGCCTTGCCATCCTCGATCACGTTGTCACGCCAGAGCGCAAACTGCGGCGTGCGAATGGTCTGCTCCCAGTCAGGGTGCGCAGTGCTCAACATCCGCACTTCGAGCCCACGTTCCTGCTGCTGCTGGAATGCGGTCAGCTTTTCCGTGACGATCTTATTCACATCGTCGGCGGTAAAGGTCTGGGGTTGGGCCTGTGCCGGAGCGTCGCCGCTACCGGCGCCGATCCCCTTCAGGTCTTCGCGCAGCATCTCGGCAAGCTCGGGGAACGCCTCGCTCAGCTTCTCGAGCTTGAGGTCGAACGAACGCTGGTCGGCAACCGTGCGCGGCTGGGTCTTCAGACTCTCAACCGTTTGCATGAGCTGGCCAAGGCGACCGCCCAGCTTGTCGATGGTCATCTGTTGCTGGGATACCCGGGCCAGCGCCTGCGTCACCTGCTCTTCGGTCAGCCCGGCCAATACCGTCTTGGGTGTTTCCGGTTCGGCGGCCGGCGCTTCATCAGGTTTTGGTGTTTCGGCAGCCGGTTCTTCAGCTGGTTTCGGTTCTTCCACAGGTTTCGGCGCCTCGACAACCGGCGTGTCATCGCTATGGGATTCATCCAACGCATCACGCTGTTGGTTGAATGCGGCTTCGAATGCCGCTGATTCCTCGGCATCAACCTGTTCTTGGTTCAGTTCTTCATCCATCTTGCATTACTCCTGTTGTGGTAAATCAAGTGCTACATATTGTGCCCCGTCCGGCTGGGCTTCGGCAAGGAGAAGGCGAAGCTCACGCATCTGGGCGCGTGTGCATTGGGTTTCATCCCAACACAGGTTGCCTTCGAGGCGGACACGAAGTTCAGCCAAGCGACCTTCGACGTAGGCTTCGACAGCAAGCCAAGTGCCGGTGTGGATGTCAATTTTCACCGCAACCGCCCCAACTTGTAGATCGCAGAGAGATAGGTCGAGGTGATGTCGTCGAACAGGTTCTCGGCCGCCGGCAGCCCGTCACATACCGAGCGCAGCGCCTGAAGCTGACCGAACCCATCCTTGAGTTGTTCAAGCGCGGGGCGCCCGATCGGCTTGGGCTTTTGCCCCATTGCGATCAGCGCCTCGGCCAGCGCGTCCATCTGCCCGCGTACGGTGTCGTAGAAGTCACCCAGCGCCATGTGCTCGGCGTAGGATTCTGTGGCAAGGTGCTGGCGATGCGCAGCGTCAGCATCGCCCAGCACAAGGGTCACGATGTCATTCACGTCTTGGATCATTGCAGTTTCCTCAGTTCAGCCAGCGCCTCTTCCGCGCTGTAGGCCACGATCAGGGCAAATCCGAGCGACTGGATGTGCGGGTGGAGCCCGGCTTGCGAGATCGACACGCGACCGTCCGCGGCCTTCATCTCAATCCAGATCAGCTTGCCGCCCGGCCACATGATGCCAAGGTCGGGAATCCCGGCCAGCACACCCTGCGTCTTCAGGTTGGCAGCCTCGCGGGCGTCGCGCTGACCGCCGTTCGGCACCGCGAACACGATCGGCCGCCCGGCGATGTCGTGCATCGTGCTCCACTTGCGCCGGAGCGCGGCCACAAGCCGGGCCTGTTCCCGGAACTCAGGCTTCTTGATGGGTACGGTTGCCGGGTCTTGTAGCTCGAAGTCGTCCGGGATCGGGATCACAGGGCGTATCCTTGACCGTCCGGGGCGCGGCCCGGTGGCTCAACCGCAGGGGTGGCAACCTGCTCCACCGCTTTCTCGACGACCGCCTGTTGGTTACCTAGCTTGGCGTCGGTCACCCGGGCCGCTTGGGCGCTGACGTGGCCGAACTGGGCCAGTTCGCGTTGCAGGTCCATCTTCGACCCTTCGAGAGCCAGCTTCGCCTTGATCTGCTCGACCGTGATCTGGTTCTTGTTGGCGTATTCGAGCATGGCCAGTTCGCGGCGCAGTTCGAGTTCGGCCATCTTGATTGCCCCGGCGGTGCGGGTGCGCTCGTTCTCGGACTCCACGTAGATGGTGTCGCGGTCGATGTCGCGGGCGATGCGGGCCTGATCGGTCTGCACCTCCATCTGGGTGGTCTTGATGTCGGTGTCGGCTTTGATCTGAGCAACCTGAACACGCGGATCGACGGGCTGCGGTTGCGACATGAGCGCCTGCAGTTCGGCTTGGGTGAATTGGATGTCCTCGGCTTCGAGGCCGTTGAGCTTGGCCACCTGTTTGAAGTAGCGGGCCGGGTCGATGCCGAACGCCGGATTGACGATCATCTGCGGCACAGCTTGGGTCAGGAAGGTGGAGCGCATGTCCTTGGCGACCAGTGCGCTCGAGCCCCGCGGGACAACGTGGAAGTCACCCTTGATGGAATCATCCTCGCCGAACTCCATCATCCAGTCGTAATAGGCGGTGACATGGGGTTTCGTGATCGAATCGTCGAAGATGCGGGCCATGCGACGCAACAGACTCGAGGCGTTGGCCACGAGAATCTGCATCCCGCCGACGGTCTCCGGCACACCGGTCGGACCTTGTTGGCCCTGCAGCAGAATCGGGAGGCCGGTTACGTTCTCGGCCATCTTCAGGCAGAAATTCACGGTCTCAAGCAGTTCCTGTTGAATGCTGGGAATCTGCACGGCGTTGAACGCCTTGGTCACGTCCGGGATGTCCGCGTCCGGCTTGAGCAACCACACCTTGCGCGGCGTGATCGTCCATTGGCCGTCGGCCGGGATGATCGAACCGCGACCCAGAATGATCTGCGGGCCGCTGGACAGGCCGGCGTTTTCCATCATCGACCGCACGGTGGCGTTCAGGATGGATTGGCAGGCGCGAATCTGGCGGGCGATGCCAATACCCCACGGGGAACCGGCGGTACGCTGCCAGCACATCACGTCGTAGGGGAAACGGCCGGCGCTGAGCGGCGCCAAGTGGGCCTTCACCGGGGTGTCGTTGATGATGGTGACCACTGCGGCCACCCCACCCTGCAGTTCCCCACAGGAGCAGCCCATCGCCACCAAGTCTTCGACGGAAAGGAAGCCGTGGTAGTACCAGACGTGGTAGCGGGCGGCCGACTTGTCGTTGGATTCATGGGGCGCCATTGCAATCACGGTCGATGCGTTGGTGCGCGGGCCTTCTTCGATCACCTTCTCGATGGCTGACGCCAGATAGCTGGGGTCGATCTGCAGTTCTCGCACCTGCTTCTCAGTGAGCATGTCGTGCTCGATGAAAAACTGCCCATTGTGGATGTTGTCGCCGCACGCGGGGTCGGGGAATGCGTTCCACGGGGAGATGCAGCGGGATTCCGGCACGATGTCCTGCACCATGACCACCTGCCCACCTTCGACCTTGCGAGAAACCCGCACGGTCGGGATCGGGCCGCGCATGATGCCAGTGCCCAAGCGGGCAGCATCATCAACGAGGCGGCGCAGTTCGGCGTTGTAGCCGCATTCCTGCAACTTGTCGTCTATCCAGCGTTCGGCACCCTTGGCTGCCACGCGCAACTGATCTTCGACCGACTTCTGTTGCTGGCCCTGCTGTACCTGTTCCGGGGTGGCGGGCTGCCCGTCCGGGCCGATCATGTTTGGCTGCTGTTGCTGCTGGGCGGCCGGGTCCGCGGGTATGGCAGTACCCTCGACAGGCTGGCCGTTCATCACCGCGAAGGGGATTGGGCTCGGCTCGATTGAGAACGCGCGGTCATCCACCGGGGACAACACCTCGATCACCTTCGATCCAGCGGTCTCCACGTAGGGGCGCGTGATATTCAGGAAGACTCTGGATTTGTAGTCGTTCTTCGGCTTGGCAAGAAGCGGCGAACCAAGGGTCATCCCCTTGTAGTAGGCGGTCTTGGAACTGTCTTCCTCACCCTCGTAATAGGCTTGATCCTCTGCCCATTGGCGCTCGATACCACTGGCTGAACGATATTTGATGGCCTCATCCCGGCGCTTGATCAGCACCTGTGCCAACTTGTCGCGGATTTCCTCTTGTTCCTGTTCGCGGCGCTGTTCTTCGTTCAGCATATCCTCGAGCATCATCTCGGCGGCGGCTTGCTCTTCAGGACTCATGGGTTCCTGCGGCAGTTCAGTGATCAATTCAGCTTGCATTACAGTTGGCCTCCGAGAACACGGGCAAGAATACCCTTGTCGGCAAGATTGTTGGGGTCTTCAGGATCGGCAAAGGCGCTTTCGCGCCCAGTCGCCTCATTAACTAAGCCGGTTTTAGCACCTTCGCCCCGGGCTATGGCCATCTGTGCGCCAGCAGCGTCCATAGTCGGCGCTTGAAGTTCTTCGATTTCCCGCCGACTTGGGTTCCACCCTTTCGGTTCTTCAGG
>CAZGPO010000119.1:0-7115 GCA_964527745.1 uncultured Dechloromonas sp. | reverse complement strand
GGCTATGAGCAGGGATAACAAGGATCTGGTTGTCGGGCTGGATATCGGCACCTCGAAAATCGTCGCGCTGGTCGCCGAGATTACGCCCGAGGGCCGGTTGAATGTGATCGGCATGGGCTCGCAAGACTCGCGCGGTCTCAAGAAGGGCGTCGTCGTGAATATCGAAGAGGCGGTGCACACCATCAGCCGCGTCGTTCAGGAAGTCGAGCTGATGGCCGACTGCAAGGTGAAAGATGTTTACACCGGTATCGCCGGCAGCCACATCAAGAGCTTCAACTCCAACGGCATGGTGGCGATCAAGGACAAGGAAGTCACGGCCAACGATGTCGAGCGCGTCATCGAGACAGCCAAGGCGATGCCGATGCCGGCGGATCAGGAAATACTGCACATTCTGACCCAAGAGTTTGTCATCGATGGTCAGGACGGCATCCGCGAGCCGATCGGCATGAGCGGCATGCGCCTGGAGGTCAAGACGCACATCGTCACCGGTGCCGTTTCGGCCGCCCAGAATATCGTCAAGTGCGTGCGCCGTTGCGGTCTCGAGGTTAACGATCTGGTGATGCAGCCGCTGGCTTCCAGCTACGCCGTGTTGTCCGAAGATGAAAAGGATCTCGGTGTCTGCCTGATCGACATCGGCGGCGGGACGACCGATCTCGCGGTGTGGACGCAGGGGGCGATCCGTCATACCTCGGTGATCCCGATTGCCGGCGACCAGATTACCAACGACATCGCGATGGCCCTGCGTACGCCGACCCGTGAGGCGGAAGACATCAAGTGCAAGTACGGCTGTGCGCTGTCGCAACTGGCCGACCAGGCAGAAACGATGGAAGTGGCCGGGGTGGACGAACGGCCGAGCCGCAAGCTGAGCCGCCGCGCACTGGCCGACGTGATTCAGCCGCGGGTCGAGGAGCTCTATGAACTGATCCAGCACGAACTGCGGCGGGCTGGTTTCGAGGAGGTGTTGTCGTCAGGCATCGTACTTACCGGCGGCGCCAGCATCATGCCGGGCATGGTCGATCTGGGCGAGGAAATCTTTCACATGCCGGTCCGCCTGGGTAGCCCGAAATATACCGGCAGCCTGGCCGATGTCGTCAAGAGCCCGCGTTTCTCGACGTCGTTCGGCCTGTTGCTGGAGGCGCAGGCCCAACGCAAGCGCAGCCAGAAGATCAAGGAAAAGCAGGGCGTCAAGGATGTCTTCGACGGCATGAAGTCGTGGTTTTCCAAGAATTTTTAATTTTTCAAGGTTTTTTCAGAGGAGGTAGATATGTTTGAGATCATCGAGAAGGAAGAAGCGTGCGGCACGATCATCAAGGTGTTCGGGGTCGGCGGTGCCGGTGGTAATGCCATCGAGCACATGATTCACGAAGGGGTGAATGGCGTCGAGTTCATTGCCGCCAACACTGATGCGCAGGCATTGAAGCGCAACACGGCGTCGTCCAAGCTGGCTCTGGGCAAGACCGGCCTTGGTGCCGGCGCCAAGCCCGAGGCCGGACAGGCGGCAGCTGAATCGCATCGCGACGAGATACGCGCCGCGCTGGAAGGCGCCCACATGGCCTTCATCACGGCCGGCATGGGCGGCGGCACCGGCACCGGCGCGGCGCCGGTGGTGGCCGAGATTGCCCGTGAAATGGGCATCCTGACCGTCGGCGTGGTTACCAAGCCGTTCGGTTTCGAGGGTAACAAGCGGATGAAGGCGGCCGAACTCGGTATTGCCGAATTTTCCAAGCACGTCGATTCGCTGATCGTCATCCTCAATGACAAATTGATGGAAGTCATGGGCGACGACGCCGATGTCGACCACTGCTTCAAGGCGGCCGACGATGTGCTGAAGAACGCGGTCGGCGGCATCGCCGAAATCATTACCTATCCTGGAATGGTCAACGTGGACTTCGAGGACGTGCGCACGGTCATGAGCGAAATGGGGCGTGCCATGATGGGCTCCGCCGCAGCTGCCGGCGTCGATCGCGCGCGCATCGCCGCCGAGCAGGCCGTCGCCTCGCCGCTACTCGAAGGGGTCAACCTGTCGGGTGCCAAGGGCGTGCTGGTCAACATCACGGCGGCCAAGGGCGGCCTCAAGATGAAGGAGGTCAACGAGGTGATGAACACGGTCAAGGCGTTCGCCGCCGATGACGCGCACATCATTTTTGGCGCGGTCTACGACGAATTGATGGGCGATTCCTTGCGCGTTACCGTGGTAGCGACCGGTCTTGGTCAGGTCGCCGTGCGCGGCAACCGCCAGCAATTCGAGGTGGTCAACACGCCGGTCGTCCAGACCCTGGCAACCGGGACTGGAGATGCAGTGGCCTTTGCGCCCTCGTCGCCTTCCTCGGTCGACTACTCGCACCTTGAGGTGCCCTCGGTGGTTCGTCGCGGTCAGCGCAACGTGACGGTCGAAGCACTTGCCAACAGCGGCGTCGATCGCTACGACATTCCAGCCTTTCTGCGCAAGCAGGCTGACTGAGTGCAGTAAAACCATTCTCTGAAAAAGGGCCACGGCGCATTGTGCTACAATGCGCCGTACCCCAGATTATTCAAGTACTTGCATGTTAAAGCAACGCACGCTCAAGACTGTCACCCGCGCCTCCGGGGTGGGTCTGCACGGTGGTGTCAAGGTCAATATGGCCCTGCGTCCTGCCGCGCCCGATACCGGTATTGTCTTCCGCCGCGTCGACCTGCCCGAGCCCGTTGATATTCCCGCCGCTGCACTGATGGTCGGTGACACGCGCATGTGTTCCTGTCTCGAAATGGACGGGGTCAAGGTGGGGACCATCGAACACCTGATGTCGGCCTTCGCCGGCCTCGGTATCGACAATGCCTGGGTCGATCTGGATGCGCCGGAAGTGCCGATTCTCGACGGTTCGGCTTCGCCCTTTGTCTTCCTGATCCAGTCGGCCGGGATCGAGGAGCAGAATGCCGCCAAGAAATTCATCCGCGTCACGCGGTCCATCGAGGTTAGCGACGGCGACAAGTGGGCGCGTTTCGAGCCGTACGACGGCTACAAGCTAAGCTTCTCGATCATCTTCAATCATCCGGCCATCGACAAATCGGCGCAGAAAGCCGAAATCGATTTTGCCGAGCATTCCTATATCCGCGAAGTTGCGCGTGCCCGTACTTTCGGCTTCATGCAGGAAGTCGAATATTTGCGCGAAAATGGCCTCGCACTCGGCGGTGGACTGGAGAACGCGATCGTTCTCGACGAATTCCGTGTCCTGAATCAGGATGGTCTGCGTTACGGTGACGAGTTCGTCAAACACAAGATTCTCGACGCGGTCGGTGATCTCTACCTGCTTGGCCACCCGCTACTGGCCGCCTATTCGTCGCACAAAGGGGGGCACGCACTGAACAATCTGCTGGCCCGCGAACTTCTCGATCATCCGGAAGCCTGGGAACTGGTTACTTTCGACGAAGCGGAGCGGGCGCCAGTCGGCGTGACGCGCTGGCTCAACCAGCCGGCGTAACTTGCCATGTGGCTGCTGCGTCTGCTGGCGGTCATTCTGGTTGTCGCCATCGGTGCCGGTTTGCTGATATACGTACTTACCGGCAACCGCAATTACCTTGCCTTTTCCTGGCGGCTTTTTCGTTACGGAATTGTCTTCGCCTTGATTGTTTTCGCGCTAATGATCATCGAGCGCGTCGCGCTCATTCCTTAGCGGCGCTGGACAACAGCGTTTCGAGCGCTTCGCGCAACGGCCCTTCTGGCAGGTTTTCCGAGGTCGACCGCAATGCTCCGCAAGCCCTTGCTGAAAGGGGCTTGTTTGTTGAACCCATTGATTGGCAAGGGATTTGTCGGGGTTGAACTTTCACCTCGATCCCGCTACACTGCGCCCCTTCAATAGACAACTCGTCACACAAACGCTGCCCCATCTGGCGAAGTTTGGTGGCGACTGCGCCGTTATCGGCGTGGATAACGATTTTCCCCGACTTGTAGTTGGCAACGTGCGCTACTTGGCCCAGCACTGCCGGGGCTATCGCTTCGAAGCGGCGCGCCAGCTTGAGCAACAACCGGGCATGGGCCATTACCCTGCCGGCGGCGGCATCGTTGTCGAGATAGTGCTCAAGCCCGTTGGTCATAGGAGATTTTTTTGCAGATCATTCTGGTTTCACGCCACCTGAAGGTGGCACGGACAGTCACCATTATGCCTCGCCATCTGGCGATCGCGGGCTTCGCTTTTCTGTCGCTGGTCATGTTCTCCGCGACGCTCATTTCGTGGCTGACCGCGCACGGGTCGCGTGCAGGCAGTCAGGACGAGGTGCTTTCGCAGCAGCAGGAGACGCACCAGGCGCAGCAATTCCTGAACAACAACCTGCAGTTGATGGCTACCCGCCTCGGTGAATTGCAGGCGCAGGTTCTGCACCTGGATACACTCGGTGACCGGCTCGCCGGAATCGCCGGCATCAAGCGTGAAGCGCCGCCGGCGAGCAAGCCGGCAGCGGGACAGGGCGGTGCGTTCGTGCCGGCGCCGCTGGCGGCCGATGAACTGCAACGCGAGATTGACCGCCTGGCGCAGGAGGTCGAAGTGCGTTCCGACGAACTAAGCTTCATCGAATCCCGGTTTCTCGAAAAGCGGGTCAAGGATCGGCTGTTGCCGACCACGCTGCCGGTCAAGGAAGCCGTGCTGGGTTCCCCGTTCGGGCGGCGCAGCGATCCGATCAACGGCCTGCGCGCGGTTCACGAAGGCATCGATTTCAACGCCGACACCGGTGATCCGGTCGTTGCCGCAGCCGATGGTGTGATTCTCGCCGCAACCTACCACGGTGATTTCGGCAACATGGTCGAAGTCGATCATGGCGATGGTCTGACGACCCGTTATGCCCACTTGTCGCGGATGAACGTCAAGGCGGGGAGCCTGGTCAAGCGCGGCGAAAAAATTGGCGCAGTCGGCAGTACCGGCCGGTCAACCGGATCGCATCTGCATTTCGAGGTACGCATGCTCGGCGTCGCGCAGAATCCGGCGCATTTCCTTAAGCAGGGCGTCGAATACGCGATGGTCAAGCACCGCTAGGTCGTTTGGCAGGCTTGATCCAGGTCGTCTCCGCCGGGTTCGGTCGGCGTGTTAGAATTCGCCCTTTGCCGCGCCCCGCGCAACTACGATCCCCGCGATGATATCTGGCCTCCTCAAAAAAGTTTTCGGCAGCCGCAACGACCGGCTAATCAAACAATACGCTCAGACGGTCAAGCGCATCAATGCCTTCGAGCCTGCCATCGAAGCCCTGAACGACGAGGCCTTGCGCGCCAAGACGGATGAGTTCCGCCGGCGTCATGCCGATGGCGAATCACTCGATGCGCTGCTGCCCGAGGCTTTTGCCGTGGTCCGCGAAGCCGGCAGGCGCGAACTCGGCATGCGCCATTTCGACATGCAGATGGTCGGCGGCATGGTGCTGCATTACGGCAAGATCGCCGAAATGCGGACCGGCGAGGGCAAGACGCTGGTCGCCACCTTGCCTTCCTACCTCAACGCCATTTCGGGCAAGGGCGTCCATGTCATCACGGTCAACGACTACCTGGCCAGCCGCGACGCCGAATGGATGGGGCGTCTGCACCGCTTCCTCGGCCTGAGCGTCGGCGTCAACCTGTCGCAGATGGATCATGAAGCCAAGCAGGCGGCTTATGCGGCAGATATCACTTACGGCACCAACAACGAATTCGGTTTCGACTATCTGCGCGACAACATGGTCTATGCCGCCAACCAGCGTGTCCAGCGCGGGCTGAATTATGCGATTGTCGACGAGGTCGATTCGATCCTGATCGACGAGGCGCGCACGCCGTTGATCATTTCCGGACAGTCCGAGGATCATACCGACCTCTACCTGCGCATGAAGGACGTGGTGCCGCAGTTGAGCCGGGCGCAGGAGGAAAATGGCGAGGGTGATTACTGGGTCGACGAAAAGGGGCATCAGGTTCATCTGTCGGAAGCCGGCTACGAACATGCGGAGCAGCTTCTGGTTCAGCATGGCATCCTGCAGGAGGGGCGCAGCCTCTACGATTCGGCGAACATCACGCTGATGCACCACCTCAATGCCGCGCTGCGCGCGCTGACGCTGTTCCAGAAAGATCAGCAATACGTCGTGCAGAACGGCGAAGTGATCATCGTCGACGAATTCACCGGTCGCTTGATGGCCGGCCGCCGCTGGTCGGACGGTCTGCACCAGGCGGTCGAAGCCAAGGAAGGCGTGGCGATTCAGGCCGAGAATCAGACGCTGGCCTCGATCACCTTCCAGAACTATTTCCGCATGTACGGCAAGCTGGCCGGCATGACCGGCACGGCCGATACCGAGGCCTACGAATTCCAGCAAATTTACGGCCTCGAAACCGTCGTCATCCCGACCCATCGTCCGATGATCCGAAAGGACATGAATGACCTGGTCTTTAAGACGGCCGACGAAAAGCACGCGGCGATCATCGCCGACATCAAGGACTGCTCAAAGCGCGGCCAGCCGGTGCTGGTCGGTACGACTTCGATCGAGGCGTCGGAACTGCTCTCCGGCCTGCTCGACAAGGAAAAGCTGGCGCATTCGGTGCTCAATGCCAAGCAGCACGCCCGAGAGGCGGAAATTGTCATCGAAGCCGGTCGACCGGGGCAGATCACGATCGCCACCAACATGGCCGGTCGCGGTACCGACATCGTCCTTGGCGGCAGCATCGAGAAAGCGGTTTCTGCGGTCAAGCATGACGAGTCGCTGGCGCTGTCCGAGCGTGAGGCGCAGATGGCGAAGATGCGCGAGGAGTGGCAGAAGCCGCACGATCAGGTGCTGGCTGCCGGCGGCCTGCACATCATCGGTTCCGAGCGCCACGAGTCGCGCCGCATCGACAACCAGTTGCGTGGCCGTGCCGGCCGTCAGGGTGACCCCGGTTCGTCGCGTTTCTACCTGTCGCTCGACGACCCCTTGCTGCGCATCTTCGCCGGCGAGCGTTTGCGCACCATCATGGACAAGCTGAAGATGCCCGAGGGCGAGGCGATCGAGCACCCGCTCGTCACCCGTTCGCTGGAATCCGCGCAACGCAAGGTCGAGGCGCGCAACTTCGACATCCGCAAGCAGTTGCTCGAATACGACGACGTTTCCAACGACCAGCGCAAGGTGATTTACCAGCAGCGCAACGAATTGCTGGAAACCGA
>CAZGPO010000118.1:0-7203 GCA_964527745.1 uncultured Dechloromonas sp. | reverse complement strand
CTGATCGGCCAGTTCGGCGTCGGTTTTTATTCGTCGTTCATCATTGCCGACAAGGTGACGGTGATTTCCCGGCGCGCCGGCGTCGAGGCCAATCAGGCCGTATGCTGGGAGTCCGGCGGCGAAGGCGACTACACCGTCGAGATGGTGGAAAAAGCCACGCGTGGCACCGACGTCATCCTGCACCTGCGCGAAGGCGAGGACGAATTCCTCAGCGGCTGGAAGCTCAAGTCGATCATCCGCAAGTATTCCGACCACATCACGCTGCCCATCGTCATGAAGAAGGAAGACTGGAAGGACGGCGAGCAGGTGATGACCGACGACGACGAGACGGTCAACCAGGCCAATGCGCTGTGGGTCCGTTCGAAATCGGACATCACCGACGAGCAGTACAAGGAATTCTACAAGCACGTCGCCCACGATTTCGAGGACCCGCTGGCGTGGACCCATGCCCGTGTCGAAGGCAAGCAGGAATACACCCAGCTGCTTTACATCCCGTCGCGCGCGCCGTTCGACCTGTGGGATCGCAATGCCCGCCACGGCATCAAGCTCTATGTGCGCCGTGTCTTCATCATGGACGATGCCGAACAGCTGATGCCGCTTTACATGCGCTTCGTGCGCGGCGTCGTCGATTCGTCCGACCTGCCGCTCAACGTCTCGCGCGAGATCCTGCAGCAGAGCAAGGATATCGACGGCATCCGCAGCGGCTGCACGCGCAAGGTGCTGTCCATGCTTGAGGACCTCGCCGAGAACGACAAGGAGAAGTACGCCCAGTTCTGGACCGCCTTCGGTGCGGTGCTCAAGGAAGGCGTCGGCGAGGACTTCGCCAACAAGGAAAAGATCGCCGGCCTGATCCGCTTCGCCTCGACGCATAACGACACGCCGGAGCAGACCGTTTCGCTCGCCGACTACATCGGCCGCATGAAGGAAGGCCAGGAGAAGATCTACTTCGTTACCGCCGAAACCTTCAATGCCGCGAAGAACAGCCCGCACCTGGAAATTTTCCGCAAGAAGGGTATCGAAGTCCTGCTGCTCTCGGACCGTGTCGATGAATGGGTTGCCGGTCATCTGACCGAGTTCGACGGCAAGCAACTGCAGTCGGTCGCCAAGGGCGGCCTCGATCTCGGCAAGCTGGAAGACGAAGCCGAGAAGAAGGAAGCCGAGAAGGCTGCCGACGAATACAAGGAACTGCTGGACAAGGTCAAGACCGCGCTCGGCGACAAGGTCAAGGATGTCCGTGTCACCTATCGCCTGACCGATTCGCCGTCCTGCCTGGTGTCCGACGAGCACGACCCGTCCGGCAACCTGGCACGCATGCTCAAGGCAGCCGGGCAGCCGGTGCCGAACAGCAAACCGATCCTCGAAATCAACCCGCAACACCCGGCGGTGATGCGCCTCAAGTACGAAGAGAGCCGCTTCGACGACTGGGCGGCGCTGCTCTTCGAACAGGCCACGCTCGCCGAAGGTGGCCAGCTCGACGATCCGGCCGGTTTCGTCAAGCGGATCAACGACTTGATGATGGCGCTGTCGGGCAAGTAAGCTGCTTCAAACCTTCCGGGCGGCCGGTTGCGGTCTACCGGTCCGGAAGGGCGAAAATGAAGGTTCGCGTAGTGCGGAAGATTTTTCTTGTAACGTACTCACAAATGGCGCACAATCTGTCTTTGATGCCAAAAAGGAGTCAGCTATGGGAAATACTGCCGTAAAGGAAAGCCGTCTCAACATCCGTTGCGATAGCAGGATGCGTGAACTGCTCGACAAGGCTGCTACCTATCTGCACGTTAGCGTTTCAGAGTTTGTTCTCTCCAATGCCTTGGCTTCCGCGGAAAAAGTGGTGCAGGCGAATGAACACATCACCTTGAAGCCGGAAGATTTTCAGGCATTTCTGGCTGCGCTCGATGCACCCACAGCGCCCAATGCCGCGCTGAAAAATGCCTTCAAGCGACACGAGGAACAGGTTTCGTAGTGACCCGGTATCGGATTCGGGCGCTCGCTGGCGATATTGATACGACGCAGTTCAACTGCGGAAATTCATCTCTCGATGAATATATCCGTCGTTACGCTTCACAAGACGTGCGACGAAATGTGGCGCGAGTATTCGTGGCTACGCCCGAAGGTGAACCGCTTCGCCTGGCAGGTTTCTTCACCCTGAGTGCCGGAAGTGTCAGTTGTGCCGAGCTGCCGGAATCGCTGGCGAAAAAACTACCGCGCTATCCCGTGCCTGTGGCGCTAATCGGACGTCTTGCGGTAGCCAATGATTTTCAGGGAAGAGGTCTGGGATCGATCCTGTTGGCCGATGCGTGTCGCAAGATAGCGCATGCCAGCACTTCGTTGGCTGTCGCGGGTATCGTCGTGGAAGCAAAAAACGATGTTGCCGCGACTTTTTATCGGCACTTTGGTTTTCTGAATTTACCGGGACAGCCAACGCGGTTGTTACTGCCCGCGAAAGCGTTTCTGGATTAAAGCTTGGGGCGGATTCAAGTGGGTAGAGAAACGTGAAAATAATTCTGAGCCGGAAAGGGTTTGATTCGTCGAACGGCGGTTGTGCCAGCCCGATTTTCCCCGATGGTCGCTTAATTTCTCTCCCGATTCCGGCTTCGGACGCACCGACACGCTTTAGCGACGTTGGCTTTGAGGGGCAAAGTCTGGGACAGATTGTAGGGGAATTGTCCAGAGGCAAGGTGTTGCCGAATTCGCACACGCATCTTGATCCCGATTTGAGCAATGAAGCGCTTCACCGTCAGGACGGTTGGCTACCTGCCTTCGGCCAGACGGGAGCTGCGCAATCTCACTTGAATTCCCAGGGCGTCGAAGTGGGAGACCTGTTTCTATTCTTTGGTTGGTTCAGAAAGGTAGAAAGAAATTTCAGCGGGCGCTGGAGTTATGTATCCGGGGGGGCTGATCGTCATGTGATTTTTGGATGGCTGCAGGTCGGGGAGATATTGCGGGTTGGTACAAAAACGGACGAATTCAGCGATAGATATCCTTGGCTTGCCCGACATCCACACCTCAATGGGGAGCGATCCGGCAGCAACACAATCTATGTGGCCAGCCCAACGCTGAATTTGCCCGGTTGGCTTGGACAGTTTGCTGGTGGCGGCCCGTTTGAATATGTCTATGACGCCCGAATACTCTCGGCCCCGGAACAGTCTTCAAGGTCGCTCTGGCGAATCCCGGCTTTCTTTGCTCCGTCGTCGGAAGGTAGCGCCTTGTCCTATCACGGCGACCCAACTCGCTGGAAAGCGGCGGATGAGGGATGGGTTCAATTGCAGTCCGTGGCCAAAGGACAGGAGTTCGTTCTGGATTGCCGAAACAGTGCGTATACAATGCAAATCCACTCTTGGCTGGAGAGCGTTTTTCAATGAATAAGGCATCCTGTGGTAGTAGGCGACTAGTCAAAGTTAGCAATCAATCGGGGTGCGGAACGAAAGGGGCGTCCCAACAGACTCCTTCTGCGGAGCCTTATGCCACGCCATCAACCCAAGAATTGGGCCAAGCGATTAAGGAGGATGACATCGTTTTGGCCTACGTGGTCAGAACCTGTCAGCCAATATATGGCGGCGGTCTGCCTTCGCCGTTACTGAGACACACAGGTTCAGGACCAAATTTGGATGGAGGTCGGATCACACTCTGTACCTGTAAACACAAGATGCGTACCTCACCAGTTTTCGAGGCTGACGATTCAAAATCACGCATCTGGATTGCCGGTTTCTCGAGTAGTAAAGGCGGAAAAGAAAACTGGTTGTTTTACCTTATGAAAGTAGATGAGGCATTTGATGATCAGCGTGGAATTTATGAACGACTGAAGTTGAGTCCCGATGTCCTCGTAGAAAAGTTGGCAGCAAGCAATGTACTCGGCGATATTTTTGAACCGTTGAATCCGTGTCGTGATCCGCTTAATCCTGACAACTACAAATTGCCCCATATGGAACATCGACATATCGAAGGTGACTTGTGGAGGCGGGACATTCAATCCAGATACCACGGGCGGAATCCGAAAATGCTGCTCGGCGATCAGGTGGCCTCATATTGCTATTCAGTCGGAAAAATCAAATTGAACGCCAAACGTATGACACAGGGTTATTCGCGCATGAGTGGCGAAGAATTCTTGCGGCGATTGGTTGATTTTCAGTAGCCCTGAACTGTCTTGATTAATTTTCGTGCTGCTACGGCCTTGTTTTTCAATTTGAATTTTGAAGTTCTTCCCTGTTTTATTGGAGGCAATGATCATGACTCACCTGTTTTCCCCGCTGCGCCTCGGCGCTATCGAATTGCCCAACCGCATCGTGATGTCGTCGCTGACGCGCAATCGCGCCGGGGCGGGCAATGTGCCGAGCGATCTGGCGGTCGAGTATTACCGGCAGCGCGCGACGGCCGGGCTGATCCTGACCGAAGCCTCGCCGGTTTGCCCGGAAGGCCACGGTTATCCGCGTACACCGGGCATTCATAGCCCGGAGCAGATCGCCGGCTGGCGGAAGGTGACGGATGCCGTGCATGCGGCGGGCGGGCGGATCGCCATCCAGCTCTGGCATGTCGGGCGGATTTCGCATCCCGACCTGCAGCCAGACGGCGCTCTGCCGGTGGCGCCTTCGGCGCTGCGCCCGGCCGGGCAGACGGTCACCTTGAAGGGTATGCAGGATTTCGTGACGCCGCGTGCGCTGGAAACGGGCGAGATTCCCGGGGTCGTCGCGGCCTTCGCGCAGGCCGCGAAAAACGCGATGGCGGCCGGCTTCGACGGCGTCGAAGTTCATGCTGGTAACGGTTATCTGCTTGACCAGTTCCTGCGTTCGTCGACCAATCAGCGCAGCGACGCCTACGGCGGCAGCAAGGAAAACCGGGCGCGTCTGCTGTTCGAAATCCTGACTGCCGTGTGCGCGGCGATCGGCAACGATCGTGTCGGTGTACGCCTGTCACCGGTCACGCCGTTCAACGACATCTTCGATGCCGATCCACAGACAACCTTCGACTATGTGGTGGGAGCGCTCAACCGTTTCGATCTTGCTTTCCTCGACATCCTGCAGGGTACCGGCGGCATGCCGCAGGATCAATGGCTGCCCTTCAACTACGACCGGCTGCGCGCCATCTACAAGGGCAAGCTGATTCTCAACAACGGCTATGATTTCGCGACGGGCCAGGCTGCCGTGCAGAGCGGGGCGGCGGATGCCATCGCCTACGGTCGCGCGCTGCTGGCCAATCCCGATCTGGTCGAGCGCTTCCGGCGCGGCGCGCCGCTCAATCAGCCTGACTACGAGAAGCTCTATGTCGGCGAGGAAAAGGGTTATACGGATTACCCGTTTCTCAGCGAGTGAATGGCGGCGGGTATGCCGGACACGGTTGAGCTGGAATTGCTGGTAACCCGCGTCATGCCCTTCGGCAAGCACAAGGGAAGGCTGATTGCCGACCTGCCCGGCAATTACCTCAACTGGTTCGCCCGCGAGGGCTTCCCGTCCGGTGAAATCGGCCGCCTGCTGGCGTTGATGCACGAACTCGACCATAACGGTCTGTCGGCATTGCTCGATCCGCTGCGCAAGCGCCAGTTATCGGGCCATAAATGAAAAACCCGGATTATTGCGGTCGACCGCAATAATCCGGGAAATTTGTCGAACCACAGTATCGGCGGTAGCGTTCGTTCAATAACGCCCGGGCGGCGGACGCTGCCCCATCATTTCGTTGAACGTCTGCCGATAGTGCAGCAGCGCACTCATGCCGTTGGCCGAGACGTCGATGACTTTCCAGCCCTTGCCGCTCTGGCGCATGTGGAATTCGAGGTGCGACGGATAGCCGCCCGAATTCTCGATGGCGACCGGCAGGGTCATCTGACCCGGACCATCCGGCAGGGCCGGCATGAATACTGCGCGCTGCGAACTGTAGCCGGCCAGTTTCTGCACCATCTTGTCGAGGAAGGAAACCTTGATGCGCGATGCCAGTTCATCCTGCTGCGTTTCGTTCATGTACTGGAAGCGGCGCCCGGCGGCCCATGAGGCCATGTAATCGAAGTCGAACCAGGGAGCGACTTCGGCGTCGATGTAGGCCGTCAGTTTGTTACGGTTCGGTCGCCCTTCGAGGATGTTGGTGAGTTTTTCGACTGCCTCGCGCAGCTGGGCGGCCGGCGAATTCTCTTCGCCGCGCTGGTTCCATGGCTGGGCCCCGTAACCATAATCGTTGATCGGCGGCGGTCCACCCTGCCAGGCCGGGTGGCCGCCCGGATAACCGCCATATTGCTGGGCGCCGGCCAGCTGGGACGACAGCGCAAGCGCGGCGACCAGCGAGAAGCCGAGGGACTTCTTCAAATACTGTGACATCAAGACCTCCTCCATGGAACAACGACGAACCCGCCAGATCCCGCCGGCGGCAAACGCGCATGGTGACCGAAGATGTCGGTACTTGCAAGATTCATGGACGAGTGCCCGAAAGCGGAGCGCTCAGACAACCGTCCGATCATTTACAGGCAGCTTATTGGCCGCTGAAATGGGCGCGCAGGCAGTTCATGTGCTCAGCGCCCTGTTTGCTCGAACATTTAGCGAAAGCTTGCTGGTTAAATTCACAAACCTTGCGATCCGTTGCGTTCAATGTGTTGCAATCGGGTTGTAGCATCACCTGGGTGCATTGGCGGAATTCCCAACCGAACAGTCCCGCGCAATGTCGGGAAGCCTGCTTGCGGGCTTCGCATTGCTGCCGGTTGTGTGCATTGCTGCAATTGAAATTCCGTAGCTGCTGATTCACGCAGATATTGAACGCCGAGCCGGACTGATCCTTGCAGATCATCTGCGCGAGTTCGCGGTCCTCCGCTGTTTGCGCCATTGCCGGCAGACACAATACGAATGACATCAGCGCACCGGCAATTATTTTCCAGGGGGATTGCATCTGTTTCTCCTTGCAGGCCAGTCTTGAATCGATCAGGTGGAATTTCCCTTCTGTACGGCGGCTGAATTATAAATCGCCGGCCATGAATGAAAAGACCGGCGACGCCCCGTGACGATTTTTCGCGCGGCGCGGTCAACCGGCTTTTAATGGGAAAAAACGGGGCGCAAATCCGCCCTGCTTGTTTACTAGCTGCTGAACTGGGCGCGCAGGCAGGCCATGTGCTCCGGCCCGACCTTGTCCTTGCAGGCGGCGCGCGCCTTCTGGTGGAGTGCGCAACGCTGCGGATCGGCTGCCTTGCTGCAATCGGCGGCCGCCATTCTTTGCTGGACGCATTGGCGTAAGGCC
>CAZGPO010000117.1:0-7442 GCA_964527745.1 uncultured Dechloromonas sp. | reverse complement strand
ATGAATTGCTTAATAATTGACGACGAACAACCTTCAAGACAGGAACTTAGGTTTTCGCGGGCACTGCAATGGCTGCACCATATACGGCGCCGCCAGCTGCGATGAGGGGCAGAAGCGCGATTACCACCAATGCACCGAGCCCACCCCCCCCACCGCTACCAGCAAGGGCGCTGACACTGGCCGCCGCTGCCCCCTTGCCCATCCCCGCGCCAGCACCCACGGCGAAGGTTTCGAAATGTGTCTTGGGCGGTACGCTGTCGGGCACGACGGTAACCTGTTGAATCCCCGCGCGGTCCTCCAGCGATGCCGGGATTGTGGTGCAGCCGGCGAGCAACAGGCTCATGCATGCGAAGGTGAAAATCGCAGCGCCCCTTGCCGAAATCATCCCGGTCAATCGGAACTGCCAACCTTTGACGATGATCATGAAGAGGGCTCGCAACAAGCTCAAGTGGGAGTTTCCAATTTCCCGCCCACCCGGAAATTGAGACAATCTCCTTCAGGGCCTCTGCGGATTGTCAGGTTTCCTTACTGCCGGGCGCATCTGCTCGGGGCGCAGGTTGGGTGTGAAATAGACGTCGGCGTCGTCGAGGTCAACCGAAGTTCCATCTTTGTCAAAAAGCGGCTGTTCGTTGTCCTTCCAGCCGCGAATGCCGGTCTTGAGCGATACCACGTTGTTGTAACCGAGAACCAGCATCGAATGCGTCGCCAGAATGCTGCGGTAACCCGAGCGACACACCACGACAATCTCCCGCTCGCGGGCATTCACCAGTTCCGGAATGGTTTCCTCGTAATCCCATTCACAGGCCGATTCAAGGATGCCGCGCGGGACGTTGAGCGAGCCCTCGATGTGCATCGCGTCGTATTCGTAAGGTTCGCGCACGTCGACAATCAACAGGTCCGGGTTGGCGACAACGCGCGCCGCCATGTCCCACGGCATGATTTCCCGTACTTCGCTAAGGCAGTCCTTGACCAGTTCGAGAAAGTTTCTCACGACGCTCCCGAGCTCGCCATGTCAGAACGGATGAAGATCATTTTTTCGTGTCGACCGGGAAGCCGGCTGCCTTCCACTCCGGGAAGCCGCCGCGGAACCAGATTACGTTCTTCCAGCCATTCTGGATCGCCATGCTCGCCGACTTGTAGCTCTTCCAGCAGATCGTGCCGTCACAGTACATCATGAAAGCCGTATTCTTGTCGGCCGGTAGTTTATTGAGATCGAATTTGTCGTCGCCGGGATCGAAGCCGACTTCCTTGGCGCTGCCTTCATTGTAAGGAACGAGTATGGCGCCGGGAACGTGCCCGTGGCCGTATTCTTCCGCCAGCCGAACGTCGTAGACCTTCATGCCGCCGGCAATCAACGACTTGGCTTCGGCCGCGGAAATGATCTTGGCGCCGGGCAGGCTGGTCGGCGTGGTGTTCAGCATCGAGGCAACACCCTTGAAGTCGGCTGCCGAGGCGGGCTTCATGGCAAGATTGAGCGCGTTACCTTTTTTCAGGCCGGCGACCAGTTTTTGCTGGGCGGCTGCGGGAACTGTCTCGGGGTTGACCGACAGGGCGCGCAAGGGCACGGCGGCACTGGTGAAAATGACGCGCCCACCTTTGGCGGCAGCCCATTTCTTGGCTTCATCGGATGCCGCCACTGCCATGTCGTAACGGCCGATTTCGACGCCGTAGAGCGATGCTTCGGGAATGCGGTGGAATTTGATCTCGGCAAAGTCGCTCTTGGCCAGGCCGCGGCTGTTGATTTCGCTGCGTGCCATGCCGCCGACGAGCGACTCATAATCCGGAACGCCCAGCTTGGCATTCGATTTGGGCGCCAGATCTCCCTTGAAGTTGGGGCCGGCAACGAAGGAGACCGAAATGACATCGGCGGTTTCGAGAACCGGTTCGAACTTGAACTTGCTGATATTGGCAATGATGTGAGCGGGAGCGAACACCATGTCAAACACGCCTTCCCGGGCGCGCTTGATGACCGAGAACCCGCTCTTGAAGTATTGCACGCGCACCGGCTGGCCGAGCGCCTGTTCGATTTCGCCGGCAAAGTTGCGGTAGCGCTGATCGGTTTCTGAATTGGTGATGGACTCGTTCTGGTCGAGGACGATCCCGAGCATCAATGACGCCGCCTGGGCGGTAGTCGTAACAAAAACCATAAGCAAAGAAAAAATGGCCAGACGCATCGTGAATGCTCCCAAAACAGTAAGTCAAAAGTTCTCGCAGTATGTCTGCAGGTGGGCTTGCGGTCAATCCGAGAATGGTCTTCCGGAGCCGATGTATTTGTCTTTAATAAATACCAAAACCGACTGCGAAAGGATGCTGCAGAGCAGCATGAGATGCTAGAATCACGCCTTTGATTTTTCAGGCCTTCTCCATGTCCGCTCGTCCGATTCGCAACATCGCCATCATCGCCCACGTTGACCACGGCAAAACCACGCTGGTCGACCAGCTGCTCCGCCAGTCCGGAACCTTTGCCGCGCATCAGCAACTGGTCGAGTGCGTGATGGATTCCAACGATCTTGAAAAGGAGCGTGGCATTACGATTCTTTCCAAGAACACTTCGGTCGAGTACGAAGGTGTTCATATCAACATCGTCGATACGCCGGGCCACGCCGATTTCGGCGGTGAAGTCGAGCGCGTACTTGGCATGGTCGATGGCGTGGTTCTGCTGGTCGATGCCGCTGAAGGCCCGATGCCGCAAACGCGTTTCGTGACCAAGAAGGCGCTGGCCCTCGGCCTGCGTCCGATCGTGCTGGTCAACAAGGTGGATCGCGACGGCGCCGATCCAGACATGGCCGTCAATCACACCTTTGATCTGTTCGACAAGCTGGGTGCCACCGACGAGCAGCTCGATTTCCCGATCGTCTACGCCCCCGGTCTCAATGGCTGGGCGGCGATGGAGCTCGACCAGCCGCGTGAAAACATGAAGCCGCTGTTCGATACCATTCTGCGCCACGTGCCGGCACCGGATGCCGATATCGATGCGCCGCTGCAACTGCAGATCACCGCGCTCGACTACTCGTCCTATGTCGGCCGGATCGGCGTTGGCAAGATCAATCGCGGCCGCGTCAAGACCGGCCAGAACGTGCTGGTCATGTTCGGCACCGAAGAAGAAGCCACCGAACACGAACGCACCCCGATCAAGGCCAAGATCGGCCAGGTACTCGGCTACAAGGGCCTGAACAAGGTCGAACTGGCGGAAGGCCTGGCCGGCGATATCGTCCAGATCACCGGCATCGAGGACCTTGTGCTGGGTTGCACGGTGACCGATCCGGAACAGCCGGAATCCCTTCCTCTGCTCAAGATCGACGAGCCGACGTTGTCGATGCAGTTCATGGTCAATACCAGTCCGCTGGCCGGCACCGAAGGCAAGTTCGTCACCAGCCGCCAGATCCGCGATCGCCTGCACAAGGAACTGCTGACCAACATGGCGCTGCGCGTCCATGACACCCCGAATGGCGACATCTTTGACGTCGCCGGCCGCGGTGAACTGCATCTTGGCATCCTGCTCGAAAACATGCGTCGCGAAGGTTACGAACTGGCGGTCGGCCGTCCGCGTGTCGTCAAGAAAGTCATCGACGGCGTCGAGTGCGAGCCGTATGAAATGCTAACGGTGGACGTCGAGGAGGACACCCAGGGCGGTGTCATGGAAAGCCTCGGTCAGCGCAAGGGCGAACTGCAGGACATGATTCCGGACGGTCGCGGTCGCGTCCGCATCGAATACCGCATCCCGGCGCGCGGCCTGATCGGTTTCCAGGGCGAATTCATGAACCTGACGCGCGGCAACGGCCTGATGAGCCACGTCTTCGACGAATACGCCCCGGTCAAGGAAGGGGCTGTCGCCGAGCGCCGCAACGGCGTGCTGGTTTCTCAGGACAACGGCGAAGCCGTCGCCTACGCGCTGTGGAAGCTGCAGGATCGTGGACGCATGTTCGTCAGTCCGGGCGAGAAGCTTTACGAAGGCATGATCATCGGCATCCACAGCCGAGAGAACGATCTGGTCGTCAATCCGATCAAGGGCAAGCAGTTGACCAACGTTCGCGCCTCCGGTACCGACGAAGCGGTGCGTCTGGTGCCGCCGGTTCAGTTGAGCCTGGAAGCTGCGGTCGAATTCATCGAGGAAGATGAACTGGTTGAACTGACGCCAAAGTCGATCCGCCTGCGCAAGCGCTTCCTGACCGAAATCGAACGCAAGCGGGCACAGCGCGCTTCGTAAGAGAGCAACGATGGGTATTTGCCAGCCCTGCAAGGATCTGCTCAGTCGTCACCGGAAGGCAGCCCGCTGGGCTGCCTTTTTTATTGCCTTGTCGCTGGCCCTGAGCGGGCTCGGCATGGTCACCAAGCCAATCAACGCGGCCGGCTTCTGCAAAGTCTATCCCTGATCAGCCACCGGTCATTGACATGAAGCGCACCACCTGCGGCGCATCCATCTGCGCCGTGAAATCATGGCCAAAGGGCTTGATACCCATGCTGTCGATGATCGCTTGGCGTAGCGGGGCGTCTTCGCCCGGATGGGCGCGCAGGATGGGCATCAGGTGCAGCGCGTCGTTTTGGCCGAGACATGGGTAGAGTTCCCCCTTGGCAGTGATCCGCACCCGGTTGCAGGTGTCGCAGAAGTTATGACTGTGCGGGGAAATGAAGCCGATCCGCGATTCCGAACCAGGAATGCGCCAGTAGCGCGCCGGGCCGCCGGAGGATTCAGTCGATGGGATCAGTTCGAAGCGTTGCGCCAGCTTTTCCCGGGTTTCCTCGGACGAAATATAGGTGCCGCTGCGTCCGTGTATTTCCCCGAGCGGCATTTCTTCGATGAACGACAGGTCGAGTTCATGGTCGACCGCGAACTGGACGAGATCGCCGAATTCGTCGTCGTTGATGCCGCGCATCATCACTGTGTTCAATTTGGTGTGCTTAAGGCCAACTGCCTGTGCCGCCGCGATGCCTTTCAGCACCTTGGCGAGGTCGCCGATGCGGGTGATGGCCTTGAAGCGATTGGCCTTGAGGGTGTCGAGGCTGATGTTGATGCGCTTGACGCCGGCCGCTTTCAGGACGCCGGCATAGCGGTCGAGTTGCGAGCCGTTGGTCGTCATGACCAAATTGTCGAGACCGGGCAGGGCGCCGAGGCGTTCGATCAGCCACATCGCGTTCTTGCGGACCAGCGGTTCGCCGCCGGTGATACGCAACTTATTTACGCCGAGGCTGACAAAGACGGTAGCAAGCTGCAGGCATTCTTCGAGGCTCATCACTTCATGTCGGGGCAAAAAAGTCATTTCCTCGGCCATGCAGTAGGTGCAACGAAAATCGCAGCGGTCGGTGATCGACAGGCGAACATAGGTAATGCGCCGACCGTACTTGTCGACCAGCGTACCGGGCGCATGGGCAAGCCGGCTGGAATCGACGAGCGGGCTGAAATTGTCGAGTCCGTTCGGGATGGATTCCGGTCGCAGGGTTTCGTTTTGCATGGTTTGCTACGCAGGGTGATGGGACTCGCAATGCAGGGCTCGGCGAGTCAGCTTGCCGATTATGGGTACTCGCGGTTTTACAAACAAGTGGAGGCATCAAAAATGCAAAAGTTCATTCTTGTTGGCATGTTCGCAGTATCCGGATTGCTGGCGGCTTGCGTGGGTGGCATCGCGAGCGGCAAGGCGGACAGTGCGACGGCAGAGTTGGCGCCGACCAAGGGCAGTTCAGTCAGTGGAACGGTCAGTTTTGTCCAGGCCGGAGACAAGGTTAGGGTGCTGGCCGAGGTCAGTGGACTGAGTCCCGGCGCCCATGGCTTCCATGTTCACGAAAAGGGCGATTGCAGTGCCCCGGATGGCACCAGCGCCGGGGGACATTTCAACCCCGGTGGCAAGCCCCATGGCAATCCGGTCCATGACATGCATCACGCCGGCGACATGCCGCAACTGATCGCCAATGCGGCGGGCGTCGCCAAACTGACCGCCTACCTCGATATGATTACGCTGGGCGACGGGGCGAACAACATTGTCGGGCGCAGCGTCATCGTTCATGCCGCGCCGGACGATTTCAAGACCCAGCCGACCGGCAATTCCGGCGCGCGCCTGGCCTGTGGGGTGATCGTCAAAAAATAGCCGTTTTCCGGCGTCGACCGCAACCGGCGTTTTGGTCCCGGTATCGTATTTTGGAAGGATCGTATTCAATGGCAGTCAGAAGCATTCTTCGCATGGGTGACCCGCGCCTGCTGGAACAGGCGGTGCCGGTTGATGATTTTTCCAGTGCGGAACTGCGCACGTTGATCGCCGACCTGCAGGACACCATGCAGGCTGCCGGCGGTGCGGGGCTTGCAGCGCCGCAGATCGGGGTAGGTCTGCAGGTCGTCGTCTTCGGTTTTCAGCGCAGCCCGCGTTATCCGGATGCCGATCCGGTTCCGGAAACGATCCTGATCAATCCGCTGATCACGCCGCTCGATGAGGAAATCGAGGAGGGCTGGGAAGGTTGCCTGTCGGTTCCGGGAATGCGCGGTGTCGTGCCGCGCTACAAACACATCCGCTATCGCGGTTTCGATGAACGCGGCCAGGCTTTCGAGCGGACGGTGAGCGGCTTCCACGCGCGCGTTGTGCAACATGAATGCGATCACCTCCAGGGTAAGCTCTACCCGATGCGGATGCACGATTTCGCCCGTTTCGGCTTCACCGCCGAGTTGTTTCCTGACCTCGATTAAGTTAGGTCATCGTTCCGTAACATACTGTTTTAATGTATATGGTGCAGCGCAACAAAATTGTTGACATTGAAAATCCGTGAGGTAGAATGACGTTATGTTGCAGGGCAGCAATATTGCGGCAGGAGCAACGAATACATTCAAACCTGCACTACCTTTACGGAGAAAACACCATGAACTTCAAGCCCCAGGATCTCACCAACGCCGGTATCGGTTCCATGTCCCTGCTGGTCAACGCCACCTTCGACGGTGTCGAGCGTCTCGCCGCCCTCAACCTGAGCGCCACCCGTTCCTTCATCGAGGCATCCGTCGCCAACTTCAATACGCTGCTCGGTGCGACCGATGTTCAATCCTTCATCGATCTGCAGCAGAAGCTTGCCGCTCCGACCATCGAGAAGGGCATGGAGTACTCGCGCAACGTCATCGCCATCACCAGCGAAACCAAGGACAAGATCGCCAAGGAACTCGAAACCCAGGTTTCCTCGGCCAATGCCAATGTTTCGAACATGGTTGAAAAGGCGCTGGCCTCCGCTCCGGCCGGTTCGGAAGTCGCCGTCGCCGCTGTCAAGACCGCGATCAAGACCGCCAACGAAGCTTACGAAGGCCTGAACAAGGCTGCCAAGCAGGCTGTCGAAGTAGCCGAAGCCAACGTTGCCGCCGCTGCCAAGGCAACCATGAAAGCTGCCGAAGTCGCTGCCCCGAAGGCTGCTGCCAAGAAGGCTGTTCCACTTATACTTGTCAGCGATCGTTTTGAGAAAATAGACCAGGGAATTCT
>CAZGPO010000116.1:0-7493 GCA_964527745.1 uncultured Dechloromonas sp. | reverse complement strand
CTCTCTGGAGGCGCTGACCCCGCGTTTCGTCATTCGCTATCTGCGCCGCGGCGCGTCCTTCCCGCCGGATGGCGACACCTGTCTGTGGCTGATCCGCCAGGGAGCGATCGAATTGCGCACGGCCGACGGAAAACTGGCGCGCCGCATGAGCGAAGGCGATGTCCATGACGCCGACTGCCTGCCCGATTCACCCGAGCGCGAGTGGCTCGGCCACGCCGCCGAGGACACGCTGCTCTATGGGTTGCCGCGCGCCGCTCTCGAAACCCTATGGACGCAACACCCGGCGCTGCGGCAGCAGGCGGTGAATGACCTCGGCGAGCGCCTGCGCAATGCGCGCGGCGGCACGACCGTTCCGCCGGACAAGGATCTTGGCACCTTGCCGCTGGCCACACTGATCGGTCGCCCACCGGTTTGCGCCGGGTCGGACGAAACAATCCGCGTGGCGGCGCAACGGATGACGCAGCAGCGCGTCTCGGCGCTCCTCGTCGTCGATGACGGCCAGCTCTGCGGAATCGTCACCGACCGCGACCTGCGCAGCCGCTGCCTGGCGATCGGCCGTCCCGACAGCGCCGCGCTGGCTACGGTCATGACGACGAACCCGTGCACCCTGCCGCCCGACGCAACGAGCTTCGAGGCGCTGCTCGAAATGACGCGGCGCGGCATCCATCATCTGCCGGTCGCCAGCCGCGACAAGCTGCATGGCCTGGTCAGCAGCACCGACCTGTTGCGCGCCCAGGGGGTCAGCAGCGTCTATCTGGCCGACCGCATCCGCCGCGCAGCCGATCTCGGCGAGCTGGTGCATCATGCCGGCGCCCTTGGCGAACTGTGGCTGAATCTGGCCCGCCGTGGCGAATCTCCGGCAATCCTCGGGCGCATCGTTTCCGGCATCGGCGACGCCTTGGCCAGCCGCCTGCTGGCACTCGCCGAAGCCCGCCTCGGCCCTCCGCCGGTGCCCTACGCATGGATCGCCTATGGCTCGCAGGGACGCCAGGAGCTGACCCTGCGTTCGGACCAGGACAACGCCCTGATCCTCGCCGACAGTTTCGACCCCGGCCACGATGCCGGCTACTTCACCGAACTCGCGCGCGACGTCTGCGACGGATTGGCAGCCTGCAGCTTCATCCATTGCCCCGGCGACATGATGGCGAGCAACCCACGCTGGCGAACGACGCTGGGCGACTGGCAACGCGAATTCACCGACTGGATCACCCGCACCGACCCTCAGAAGGCGCGGCTGGCCGCCAACCTGTTCGACTTCCGCGTCGTCCATGGCGACGACAACCTGGCCCGCCCGCTGCGCGAACTGATCACCCGCGAATGTCCGCGCCACGAATCGTTTCTCGCCCACCTGGTTGCCAACACCTGCAGCACGCCGCCACCACTCGGTTTTTTCCGGAATTTCGTCGTCGACCGTGACGGTGAACACAAGGGCCAGCTCGATCTCAAGCGCTACGGCATCCTGCCGATTGTCGATCTGGCGCGCATCCATGCGCTGGCCGGCGGGATCGCCGAGGTCGGCACGACAGCCCGTTTACTTGCCGCCGCCGGCAACCAACGCCTGAGCCGCGACGGTGGCGGCACGCTGGCAGCCGCCTTCGAGTTCCTGCTCGCCCTGCGTACCCGCCACCATGTCGCCGCATTGAGCGCCGGACTCGCGCCGGACAACTTCATCGACCCCGGCCAACTGACGGCGCAGGACAGGCAGAACCTGCGCGACGTCTTTCTCGCGATCGCCACCCAGCAGCAGGTGCTGCTGCACGCCTTTCCCTCGTCGCTGACCCGATGATGCGCCTGTTCGACCGCTTCCTGAGTCTCGCCACGCGCCGCCGCTGGCAGGCGAAATCGTTGCGTGACAAGCCGGCCAGCGCCCCCTTGCTGGCTTACCTGAACAGCCCGCTTCCCGCGCGCGACACCGACTGGCACACAGCAAAGTATCTCGCGCTCGATCTCGAAACTACCGGCGGCGACCCGGCGCGCGACGATATCCTGAGTTTCGGCTGGGTCTGCCTCGAAGGTAGCGAAATTCGCCTGGCCTCGGCGCGTCACCGGCTGGTCCTGCCGCGCCGAGCGCTCAATGAAAGCAGCGTTACCATCCACCGCATCACCGACGATCGCGCGGCCGCCGGAGAGGAACTACGCAGCGTGCTGGGCGATTTCCTGAACGACCTGCAGGGCCGGGTGCTGATCGCCCATTACTCGCCGACCGAGGTCGGTTTCATCAACGCCGCCTGCCGGAACTGTTTCGGCGGCGCGTTTTTGCCGCCGGTCATCGACACGCTGATTCTCGCCCGCCGTGCCAGTGCCGAGCACGCGCCGGGCAGTTTGCGCCTGGCCGCGCTGCGCGCCCGCCATCACCTGCCGCGCTATCCGATGCATCACGCGCTATCCGATGCGCTGGCCGCCGCCGAACTGTTTCTGGCCCAGGCCGAAGCGGCCACTGCGCGTGGCCGAACAACACTCGACGCCTTGCTGCTCGACTGACGCCGCTAGTCGCCGGCGACTGTCATCCGGTCGACCAAAATCGAGCCGGTCTGTTTCGAGCCGCGCACCTGAACGTCGTTGCCGACCGCGACGATGCCTGCCAACATGGCCTTGAGATTACCGGCGATGGTGATTTCCTCGACCGGATAGGCGATGACGCCGTTCTCGACCCAGTAACCGGCGGCGCCACGCGAATAGTCGCCGGTCACGTAATTGATGCCATGACCGAGCAGTTCGGTGACCAGCAGACCACGCCCCATCAGCTTGAGGAGGCCGACGAGGTCGTGCTGACCAGGCTCGATGATCAGGTTGTGGCTGCCGCCGGCGTTGCCGGTGGTCTGCATGCCCAGCTTGCGCGCCGTGTAGGCGCTCAGGAAATAGCCTTGCAGGATGCCGCCAGTGACGATTTCGCGATCGCTGGTCGCCACGCCATCGCTGTCGAAAGCCGACGAGCCGAGGCCGCGCCGGATGTGCGGCCGCTCGCTGATATTGACGAATTCCGGCATCACGCGCTTGCCGAGTTGGTCAACCAGAAATGAGGACTTGCGATACAACGCACCCCCACTGGCGGCATGGACGAGACTGCCGAGCAGGCCGGCGGCGAGCGGCGCCTCGAACAGCACCGGGAATTCGCCGGTCCTGGTCTTGCGCCCGCCCAGGCGCGCTACCGCCCGCTCCGCTGCGATGCGCCCGACGTTCGCCGGAGCGTCGAGTTCGTCGGCACTACGACGGGTGGTATACCAGTCGTCGCGCTGCATCGCATCGTGCTCGCCGGCAATGACCGAGCACGAAATATAGTGGCGCGAGGTCGGGTAACCGCCGCGAAAGCCAAGGCTGTTGGCCGAAACGAAATGCGCCTGCTGAGTCGACACCGAAGCGCCTTCCGAATTGCTGACCAGCGGACTGGCCGCGAATGCCGCCTGCTCGCAGCGCAGCGCCGTGGCGATCGCATCTTCCACGGTCAACGCCCAGGGATGGTACAAATCCAGATCAGGATAGTCTTTCGCCATCAATGCCGCATCGGCGAGGCCGGCACAATCGTCTGCGGCAGTGAACCGGGCGATGTCGAGCGCCGCTTCTACGGTTTCGCGCAGGGCCTGCGGAGAAAAATCGGAGGTGCTGGCGTAGCCCTTGCGCTGACCAGCGTAGACGGTGATCCCGATGCCCTTGTCGCGATTGAACTCGATGGTTTCCACCTCGTTGCAGCGGACGCCCACCGACTGCCCGAAGCCCTCGGAAACATCGACCTCGCAGGCCGTCGCACCCTTGTCGCGGGCATGTTTCAGGACATCCTCGGCCAACTGCTGCAGCGTGGCGAAGGGATAGGAAAAGTGGGCGACTTCGGGCATGGATGAAGCTTTCAGGCGGGAAAGCCTCAATCATAGCAGTCTCGCACTAACCGCCCGGGTCCTGCCGGACGAACAATTTGGTCTTGGCGACTATTCCGATTAATGGAAACATTTTTTTATTGCTTTGCAGCAATATCTGCGTCCCGACTTCAGGTATCACTTTAACTTCGAAGCCCAATCCCCAAATCCGTTACGAAGTTTTCGAAGTATCCACAAAATCTGTGGATAAGTATGTGGATGAATCATGAGGGGCGCCACTAAGTCACGGTCGCGCAAGGATTTTCTTTACTCCGCTTGCACTTTAGGCAACCATGCAAGTCATTGAAATAAAACAATATTTATGCGATCGCTGCATTTTGCCTAAACGCTGTCATCTAACCCATGGATAGAATTCAAGCAAGCAGTATTTCTGTGAATAAGCAACAACGACAAGCCGCGTTGTCAACAGTTTTTTTACGCTCAAACCGTGGAAACACATCAAGTCATGGTGGCTGCTAACGCCAGATTTCGGGATAGCGGCGTGATTCCGGAATATTGTTCACCACCAAGCCGACGGCAAGAAGTATCAGGGGACCCACTGTGGCCGGGATCAACACATAAAGAAAACCAAGCTCGTGGATGCGCGGTGAACCGATGACGGCGATCAGTGCCGTGGCGCCACCCGGCGGATGTAGCGTACGCGTGGCGTGCATAACGGCGATGGCTGTGGCGACAGCCAGCGCCTCGGCAAGCCACAGATGATCGTGCAGCAGTTTCCAGCAAATCACTCCAATCACCGCCGAAACGACATGTCCACCGACCAGATTGCGTGGTTGGGCGAGCGGGCTGCGTACGGCGCCATAAACAAGCACCGCGGAAGCACCGAACGAGCCGATCAGTAACGGTAGATCATGCTTGTCGAAGTAGAGCTGGCCAAGCAAGGCGATTGCGGAAATGCCCAGAAATGCGCCGATCCACGACCAAAAAATTTCCGAATTGCTGACCCGGGGCGGACTACCGCGGGTGGTGCCCCGCATTTTTTTAAAATATGGCAACAAGCTCATAGCAAATCATCTTGGTTAAAGGCCGCCATAAAATCCTTGCGCAACAACAATCCACACACACGGTGATTGTCATCAACTACCGGCAGGCTGCGCCCCGGGTGGCTACGAAATGCCGTCATGATCTTCCAGAATCCCGCATCCGGCTTGACGGTAACGATCTCTGTCGTCATGGCGGCGCTGACCGGCGTATCGTGGCAGCGATGGCTTAGCTCGCAGGAACCGTCGATAAGACCCAGCAGCAATTCGAGAAAGGTCCTCGCCTTGAGGCGAACGAGAAAGTCGGTTTCCGTCAACATGCCGATCAACTGCCCTGACTCGCCGGCGACCGGCAATCCCTTGTAACGGCTTGCCACAATCGCTCTGGCCGCCTGATCAAGCTTCATTTCCGGAGACAGCAAAGGTATCTCAAGACGCATCAGGTTGCGTGCCCGGATTTTGTTAAGCGAGCGCTCGACGGCGTGACGGTGTGCAAGATGATAAATGGTACGAAAATCCTCGGTACTGATATCGAGGTAGCCCGGAATATGCTGCATGGCATCGATGATGTCTTCATCGGACAGCTCCAGTTCCTTGTAGTCACTTTCGAATTCTTCGTTGGCGGCTTTATTCATGTTTTCTCAATCCATTGCCATTGATGTCCGGATAGTAGTATTCCAGGTTCACGGTGTCGATTCGGCTTTGGTAGTAGATAGGATTTTCGACAAACATATATCCAGCGTTGCGCGAATGCAGCCAAAGACAATTCTTCAGAAGACATCTGACGACTGGCTCGCACCACGCAGCTCTATAATGGGCGCCATATGCTCTCGACCATACGCCCGCCCCGCCCCCGGCTCACCGGCCGCATCTTCGCCTATGCGCTGGCCGACGTGTTCGGCCTGACCTGTGTCGCCCTTGGCGCCAGCTGGTTCGCCGCTGGCAAGGGCGCCATTTTTCCGGGATTTCCGGCGTCGACCGCGGAAGCTGTCGCCAGCTCGGTCGGCGGCATCGTGGTCATGATCTGGGCAGTCTCGCGCATCCTGCGCGAAATCTCCCGCCAGGCACCGGAAATGCAGGCCAGATACGACGCCTATATCGCCGCGCATCACCCGGACAAGATCAGAACCAGGACTGATGACGAGGAAAAACCCTCGTCCTGACCGGACCCCCGGATACCGAACCTACTGGCAACTCGCCCGGCAGCCCACCGGATTGCCCGGACAACTGCCGTCGCCCTCGGCACGACAACTCAGCTTCGTCCGATGCGAAAGCATCACGCCATCGCCGTAGGTACACACGACCCGGGTCATGTTGCCCCTGCGCGTTACGGCAAGTGCCACAACCGGCGCAGCCTTGACTTTCGCCGCCTGCAGATCGCAGGAAAGATAGCCGCTGAAGGCACCATCGCCGGATTCCCACAACACCACGTTTTTCAGCTTCCGGTAGTTGGCGAAACTGGAGCAGACATCGTCCTTCATGTCGTACATGCGGGCGTTGTCGCTGCAATAGCCGGTATAGGTGTAGCGCAGCTCCTCCTCCGACGGACAGGCACCCACTTGCACAGCCTGCGCGAGGTCGGGGCAGCTGATGGTCTCGGCAAAGGCGGCATTCATCGGCAGTCCGGACAAGAGCAGCAAGGTCAGGCAGAGAGAACGCATGAAGTGAGACTCCGGTAGATGTTGAACGAGAATTTTTCAGTTGCCAATCTTAGTACAAGCCGGTTGCCTGTGTCCGAACTTGCGAAGTTACTTACCGCAGTCAGGCGAAACGGCGCGCCAACGCCTCTTCGCGCCGAACGATATCCGCCTCGACGGCCAAAACCTTCTGCATGTAGGCTAGTGCGGCAGGCGTCAGCGAGCGATCCTTCAGGTAAATGAATCCGTAGGCCGCCTGGAAACTGATCCCGGTCGTCGGCACCAGCGCCACTGTGCCGGCTTCCAGATCCTGTTCCATCAACGCCAGCGAGGCGATTGCCAGCGCTTCGCTGTTCGCCAGAAGATCGCCAAGGGCAAACGGTACATCGATCTCGATTGCCGGCACGAAATCGCCGCTGATCGCATCGATCCGTCCGGCCCCACAGACCGACTGCGGCAGGTTCGCCGCGATACGCGACGGCAGACGCGGAGCGGCCCAGGGAAATTCGAGCAGCCCGGCCATTTCCACCGGAGCGCGCTGCAGGACAGGATGCCCGGGACGGCAAAAGAAGCGGCCGCGATGCTGCCCGACCAAGGCCGTCACGAACTGATCGTCCGCCTGCAAGCCGCCGAGTTCCGCCAGGCCGAGGTCGACTTCGCGGGCCGTCACCTGGCGCACCACGTCGCGCCAACTGGCGACATGTACCGCAATGCTGATTTTCGGGCGCTGGGCCAGCAGGCGTGCCAGCGCGGGGTAACCCGAAATGACGCTAGGATATGGGCCCAAGACTACCCTGAGCGAACCGATCTCGAGGCCATCAAGCAACGCAATCTCGTGTAGCAGATCCTCTTCGGCGTTGAGCAAGGCCTTGCCGCGCTGGACCACCAGTTCTCCAAACACGGTCAGCGTCACCGCACCCCGCTTGCGGTCGAGCAGGGTGACGCCCAACTCCGCCTCCAGCGCCTGAATGCTCTTGGTGAGCGCCGGTTGCGAGATATTCAGCGCT
>CAZGPO010000115.1:0-7521 GCA_964527745.1 uncultured Dechloromonas sp. | reverse complement strand
GATTAACAGTCCGGCGCTCTACCGACTGAGCTATCGAGGAACAGAGGCGCGCATAATAGTCGTTAAAGGCAGGCCGGTCAAGCCAATGCAGGCTATACTGGCAAAAAATTTACTTGCCCCAATGGACCAGAATCTAGTTTACGCAAAAACCCCGATCGGGGACGAGGCGGTGCGTCAGAGCACCCGGGTAGTGCAACGTAATCTGCGCATGCTATTGGTGCAGGTCGACGGCAAACTGACCGTTGCCGAACTTGGAACCAAGCTCGGTAATCCGAAAATGGTTGAACGCTCGTTGCAGGAACTCGAGGAGGGCGGTTATATCGCGCCAACTCTCGAAGCCGTATCGGTCTGGCAGGAGAGCAGGTTGCGCGTGGACCGGCTGAAGACTGCTGCGGCTTCCGGAGCGTCGATCCTGGGTTCAACGCTGATGGTGTCCGATTCGCGTGACCCCTCAAGCAGTTTTTCGACATTCGGAAAGCCGCTTCTCCCAGCAAGAGACTATCGCCAGACGCCCGAAACGCCTCTGCCGGAACCGCTTGCTTCGACGCCGCGGCTATCGCGCTTGGTATTGTTGCTGGCCGGGTTGTCCGGATTTGTCCTGCTCACGGTGGCTGTTCTGCTCCTCTTTCCCTATGTGCGATTCAAGCCGGATATCGAGGCGGAACTGGCAAGAATCTGGCGGGCGCCAGTTAGTGTCGGTGACGTTCGCCTTGGTTTATTGCCGCAACCGTCACTGCTGCTTTCCGATGTTCGCATCGGCAAGGGGGGCGAGTCTGCAATTGACAAGATACGAGTTCTTCAACCGTATTCCCTGCTTGGGTCAGAGAGGTACAACCTGCCTCGGGTCGAGATTTCCGGCGGGAAGATTTTGACTGAGCATCTGATTGGCTTTTCTGACTCCGGAGAGGCTCGGGCCAAGAGCGCTTCAAAAGCGATACTGAAGTCCGTCACTTTTGATCACGTGTCAGTTGCGGCCGGTGAGCTGATATTTGGCGAGTTGGCCGGGAAGGCAAGTATTGACGATGGCGGCCGGATCGAAAAAGTATCATTACAGACCGTTGACCGTAGCTTGCGTATCGAAGCCCGGCCCGGTACCGAAGGAATGCTTCTGGATGTCGAAGGCGTCGGCTGGCGGCCAACCGAAACCTCGGCATTGACCTTGGATTCGTTGCAGGCGAAAGCCTTGCTGACAAAGGACAAATTGCTTGTCCAAAGCTTCGACACGCACGCGCTCGGCGGTGTACTGAGAGGCTCTGCGCTGGTTGACTGGAGCGGGGGGCTGGTCATTGCTGCTGATGCAAACCTTGAGCGCCTCGATGCCCGCAAGGTCTCAGTGCATTTCGCTCCTGCGCTGGAACTCGAAGGAGAGCTGATGGGTGTCCTGCGTCTGCAGGGGAGTGGAACAAACTGGCAAGCGCTATGGGCGAACGTCGATGCCACGTTTGAAGCATCCGTTTTGCGTGGTGTCCTGCTCGGTGTCGATCTGGGTGAGGCGGCCCGCCGGGGACCCGGCGCTCCAGTGCGTGCCGGCACTACAAAGTTCGATCGGCTAAATGTGAAATTGAAAATTGACCCGCGCCAGGTTGTCGGACGCGATCTTTTCATCAATGCCGGGCTGTTTACCGCAACAGGCAATTTTGTTGCCACACGCGACCGTCAGGTCGATGGCAATCTCATGGCTAGCATGCAAACTTCAGCATCGTTACGAACAATCCCGCTAAAAGTTAGCGGAACCTTGCCCAACCTGCAGGCGGTCAGCCTCCGCTGAAAGTGGGCGCAAAAAAGGCGAGGCCGGCGCCTCGCCCTGTTTGACTGTGCAAGAGGATCAGGTCTTGGTTACGGTGGCAATTGCCTTGGCAACGTAGTCTACATTTTTGGTATTTAGTGCAGCCAGGCAGATGCGTCCGGTCGACACGGCATAGATGCCGAATTCGTCCTTCATCCGCTCGACCTGTGCGGCGGTCAGGCCGGTGTATGAGAACATTCCACGTTGCGCTATGACAAACGAGAAGTCCTGGGCAACGCCTTGTGCCTTGATTGCATCGACCAGCCCGGTGCGCATGGCGCGAATGCGGTCGCGCATGCCGGCCAATTCGGTTTCCCACATCTGCCGGAGCTCAGCGGAGGCGAGTACGGTTGCGACCAGCGCGCCGCCATGAATCGGCGGATTCGAATAATTGGTGCGGATGACGCGCTTTAGCTGAGACATGACACGTGCCGATTCGTCCTTGCCGGCGGTAACGATCGACAGGGCGCCAACACGTTCGCCGTAGAGTGAGAAGCTCTTGGAGAACGAACTGGAAACCAGAAACTGCAGGCCCGAAGCTGAGAAGGCACGAACCGCGATGGCATCGGCATCGATGCCGTCAGCGAAGCCCTGGTAGGCCATGTCGAGGAAGGGCACCAGACCACGCGTACGGCAGGCATCGACGACTTCGCCCCATTGTGCGTCGGACAGATCGGCGCCAGTCGGGTTGTGGCAACAGGCGTGCAGGATGATGATCGAACCCGCTTCAAGACTGTTCAGGAAAGCCTTCATTCCGGCAAAATCGACGCCACGTGTGGCAGCGTCATAGTAGGGGTAGTTCTCGACGACAAAACCTGCTGACTCGAACAGGGCGCGATGGTTTTCCCACGACGGGTCGCTGATGTAGACCTTGGCGTTCGGCAGCAGGCGTTTTAGATAGTCGCCGCCAATCTTCAGTGCGCCGGTACCGCCCAAGGCTTGCGCGGTAACGACCTGGCCATTGTTGAGTAACGGGGAGTCGGAGCCGAACAGCAGGTTCTGGACTGCCTGATTGTAGGCAGGGGTGCCCTCGATCGGCTGATAGCCGCGCGGCAATGCCGCCTTGACACGCGCATCCTCGGCGATCTTGACGGCGCCGAGCAGCGGGATTTTGCCGTTGTCGTCGAAATAGACACCAACGCCCAGATTGACCTTGGTGCCACGGGGGTCTGCGTTGAATGACTCGTTCAGACCCAGGATGGGGTCACGCGGGGCCATTTCCACCGCAGCAAAGATCGAAGAGGACATAGGGAACTCCATGGAATAATGGGAACATTGACCGCGCGGCGACGCCGCTGCGCAAGAAAAACCGGATAATTTTAGCATGATCGAATCTGCGACCCGCATTCCGGTTGTTGTGTACGAGAACAGTCTGTTTCGTTTGCATCAACCGTTCCCGCCTGCCGGCGACCAGCCCGAGGCCATACGCCAATTGGTCGAGGGCATCGAGGATGGTCTTTCCTTTCAAACCCTGCTCGGAGTGACCGGCTCGGGCAAAACCTACACGATGGCCAACGTTATCGCCCAGACCGGCCGTCCGGCGTTGATTCTGGCGCCGAACAAGACACTCGCAGCCCAGCTTTACTCCGAGTTCAAGGAATTTTTCCCCGAAAACGCCGTCGAATATTTCGTTTCCTATTACGATTATTATCAGCCCGAAGCCTATGTTCCCTCGCGGGACCTGTTCATCGAGAAGGACAGTTCGATCAATGACCATATCGAGCAAATGCGGCTCTCGGCAACCAAAAGCCTGATCGAGCGGCGTGACGTCGTGATCGTCGCCACCGTTTCATGTATCTACGGCCTTGGCGACCGCGACGAATATCACAACATGATCCTGACCATGCGTACCGGTGATCGACTCGACCAGCGCGCCATTGTCAGGCGCCTGACCGACATGCAGTACGAGCGCAATGACATCGATTTCCAGCGCGGTACGTTTCGTGTCCGCGGCGACGTGATCGACATATTTCCGGCCGAGCATGCCGAGCACGCAATCAGAGTCTCTTTGTTCGACGACGAGATCGAGAGTTTGCAGTTTTTCGATCCGCTGACCGGCCATCTACTACACAAGGCGCTGCGCTTCACGGTCTTTCCGGCTTCGCATTACGTGACACCTCGGGCGACGGTGCTGCGGGCAATCGAGGCGATCAAAGAAGAGTTGCGCGAGCGTAGCGAATTTTTTACCCGGAACAACAAGCTGGTGGAAGCTCAGCGCATCGAGCAACGCACCCGCTTCGACCTCGAACTGCTCGACCAGATCGGTTTCTGCAAAGGCATCGAGAACTATTCACGGCACCTGTCGGGGCGCCAGGCGGGTGAGCCACCGCCGACCCTTATTGACTACCTGCCGAACGATGCGCTGATTTTTATCGACGAATCGCATGTGACGATCGGTCAGGTGGGCGGTATGTACAAGGGTGACCGTTCACGCAAGGAAAATCTAGTCGACTACGGGTTCCGGCTACCTTCGGCACTCGACAATCGGCCGATGCAGTTCAGCGAGTTCGAGGCGCATCTGCGGCAGACGATCTTTGTTTCTGCGACTCCTGCGGATTACGAGAACCGGCATGCCGGGCAGGTGGTCGAGCAACTGGTCCGGCCGACCGGGCTGATCGACCCCGAGGTTATTGTGCGCCCGGCATCGACACAGGTCGACGATCTGCTCGGTGAAATCCGCATGCGAACCACCGTCGGAGAACGTGTGCTGGTCACGACGCTGACCAAGCGCATGGCGGAAGACCTGACAGACTTCCTTGCCGATAACGGGATCAAGGTGCGCTACCTGCATTCCGACATCGACACCGTCGAGCGGGTCGAGATCATCCGTGACCTGCGTCTCGGGGAATTCGACGTTCTGGTCGGCATAAACCTGTTGCGCGAAGGATTGGATATCCCGGAAGTTTCACTCGTTGCGATTCTCGATGCCGACAAAGAGGGTTTTCTGCGTTCGGAACGTTCATTGATCCAGACGATGGGCCGCGCGGCAAGGCACATCCATGGCACAGCGATACTTTATGCTGATACGATTACGCAAGCGATGCAACGCGCGATCGCCGAAACCGGGCGCCGGCGCGACAAGCAAATCGGCTTCAATGCAGAGCACGGAATCACGCCGCGTGGCGTTTCAAAGAAGATCAAGGATATTATTGATGGTGTCTACGACCTCGATTCGGCGCGGAGCGAGCAAAAAGTCGCCCAGCAGCAGGCAGTCTACGAAGCGATGGATGAGAGGGCGGTAGCCAAGGAGATAAAGCGCCTCGAAAAACTGATGGTCGAGTGTGCGAAAAATCTCGAGTTCGAGAAAGCGGCTGCAGCGCGCGACGACTTGTTCAGTCTACGGGAAAAGGTATTCGGCGTCGCGCAGCATGATCGGGATGGAGAGAAGTGACATGAACTATCGCATCCTGCTGGTGTGCATGGGTAATATCTGCCGTTCTCCGACGGCTGAGGGCGTGCTACGTAAATATATACAGAACAATCGGTTGGGAGATATTGTTGAAGTCGATTCTGCGGGAACGCACGGCTACCATGTCGGCGAAGCTCCCGACCCGAGAACCCAAAGGGCGGCTATGGCGAGGGGCTACAATCTTTCGCAATTGCGGGCGCGCAAGGTCGCCAGACAGGATATCGATTATTTCGACCTGATCCTGGCGATGGATAAAAGCAATCTGGACAATCTACGTCGCATGGCGCCATCGGGCGCGCACGAGCGGATCAAGCTGTTCATGGATTTCGCAAAAAACTTCGACGACGACGAGGTTCCAGACCCTTATTACGGGCTTGGCCACGGCTTTGACCTCGTGCTCGACATGATTGAAGACGCTGCACAAGGATTGATCGATGAGCTCAAACCGAAATTCCAGCGAACCTGAATCCGGTTAACGTAAAAAAGGCATCCGTGGATGCCTTTTTAAGTGATCGACGCTTTTATTTCTGGGTTTCGACCATCATCAGTGGGGCTTCCTCGCCGGCTTCCCGAGTCTTGGGCTTGCGTGGACGTCCAAGTTTGATCGACGATTCGGGTTCGGCAACCACTGCGGCGGCAGTTGTGGTCTGAACGAGCACCAGACCGCTTTCTTCCAGTACCTTGCTCAAGTCGGCCGGCTCCGGTTCGGGCGCTGCAATCAGCAACGCCGGTACCGCTTCCACGGTCGCGGCTTCCGAAACCAATTCTGAAGCCTCTACCTCTTGCGCTGCGACCGGCAAGGATTCAGGTGCCACCGCAACGGCAACAGCTAGAGGTGCCAGCGGAGTGGCAACCGGTTCGGCAATTTCAGTGACCACTTCTGCCATTGACGGTACTGTCTCGATTTCAACAATCGCTGCAACCGGTTCGGCGGTTGGAATGACGACGATGACTGGCTGTTCGCTGACCTGAGCAACCTCGATCGGTGTTTGTGCCGTCGTATTCACTTCTAGCGGCGCTGCTGCAACCTCGTTCCCGGCTTCATTACGGCGCTCGCCACGACTCCGGCCACCGCGCCGGCCACGCCGGCGAGCAGCCTGTTCTTCACCGACAGCCGACTCTGGAGCTTCGCTGACATTGGCGGCGGCGCTGACTGCCATTACTTCTGAGGCCAGGGTTTCGGCCGGTACTTCATTGACAGCGGTTTCGGGTTTCTGACGCTCGCGACGATCCTTGCGTTCGCCGCGTGGCCGGCGCTCCTGGCGCTCACCAGTCGCTGCGGTCGACTCGTCGCGCGGCGCTTTTTCCGTATTCCGCTCGCTGCGATTGCCGCGTTCCTGGCGCTCGCCACGCTCGTTGCGTTCTTCTTCGCGGCGGATACCATTGCGTCCGCTGCGGCGCCCGTCATCGCGCCCGCGCCGGCCTTCGTTGCGGTTTTCACGCAGCTTCCTGGCTGGTTCGGGTGCCGGTTTGACTTCGACAGGCTGGGGCGGACTGCGGAACCACGAAAAAATCCTGGCAAAAATGCCTGCTTGCGTCGGGCCCGGGACCGGTTCTGCCTGGGTTGCCTTTTCCGGCAGGTTGGGCGCCGGCTGCTCCGGCGAAATACCCTTGATCACAGCTTCCTGGCGCGGTTTGGCGCCTTCATCCTTGCCCTTGGCCTGCTTGGCGGCTTCCTCGATCGGCGTATCGACCATCCGGTAGGAAGGTTCGCGGACGTCCTCATTATTGAGGTCGTCGTGACGCAGGAGGGTGATAGTATGAGCAGGTGTTTCGAGATGAATGTTCGGGATCAGCAGGATGGTGACCTTGTGGCGCAACTCGATGGCCTGGATGTCGGGCCGCTTTTCGTTAAGCAGGAAGGTGGCGACATCGACCGGCATCTGGACATGCACGGCCCCGGTGTTTTCCTTCATCGCCTCCTCTTCAAGGATGCGCAGAATGTGCAGCGCGGCGGATTCGGTTGACCGGATGTGGCCGGTACCGGTGCAGCGCGGGCAGGGGATGTAGCTGGTTTCGGCAAGGGCCGGGCGCAGACGCTGACGGGAAAGCTCCATCAGGCCGAAGCGGCTGATCTTGCCCATCTGAACCCGGGCACGGTCGAAACGCAACCCGTCGCGCAGGCGGTTTTCGACCTCGCGCTGGTTCTTCTGGTTTTCCATGTCGATGAAGTCGATGACGATCAGGCCGCCAAGGTCGCGCAGGCGCAGTTGGCGTGCCAGTTCCTCGGCCGCCTCCATGTTGGTCTTGAACGCGGTTTCCTCGATGTCCGAGCCCTTCGTCGAGCGGCCCGAGTTCACATCGACGGCGACCAGTGCTTCGGTGT
>CAZGPO010000114.1:0-7615 GCA_964527745.1 uncultured Dechloromonas sp. | reverse complement strand
GTCCTCGGGGATGCCGGCCTCGACCTTGCCGACCAGGTCGGCGCCGACGTCGGCGCCCTTGGTGAAGATGCCGCCGCCAAGACGGGCGAAGATCGAAATCAGCGATGAACCGAAACCGAGACCGACCAGCGGATGCAGGATATGCTCCATGCTGGCGTTACCGCCCATGGCCTGTAGTATCGCAAAATAGCCGGCAACGCCGAGCAGACCGAGGCCGACGACCAGCAAGCCGGTAATCGCGCCCCCCTTGAAGGCGACGTTGAGCGCCGCCTTGATGCCGCGGCTGGCCGCTTCGGCGGTCCGCACATTGGCATTCACCGAAACGTTCATGCCGATGAAACCAGCCGCCCCCGAAAGGACCGCACCAATGATGAAACCAATCGCCGTCGGTGCACCGAGGAATATGCCGATCAGGATTGCCAGGACGACACCAACCCACGCGATGGTGGTGTACTGACGCTTGAGATAAGCCTGCGCGCCTTCCTGCACGGCGGCGGCAATCTGGCGCATCCGGTCGTTGCCGGTCGGCAGCGACATGATCCATTTGCTTGAGTGGATGCCGTAGGCAAGTGCGGCAAGCGCACAGCCAATGGCGAACAACAGACCTGACGACATAAATCCTCCTTTTATGATCACAGCCGGGTTGCCGGCATTTTTTCTCTGTTTCGGGCGTGATGCTGCTTGTTATACATGCCCGGTACCGGTTAGCGACCGGCACCGGGCATGGCTATTGGTCCGGCGATATTACAGTTCGAACTTTTCCAGTTTCTTGGCAACTGCGACATTTTTCAAGGTCACGTACTTGGGCAGTCCGTCAGCACCGTACGGCGGGTAGTCCTCCCCCTTCATCAACGGAGCCAGATACTCGCGACACTTTTCCGTAATGCCGAATCCATCGCGGGTGATGAAGTTCTTCGGCATCATCTTCTCGACGTTCGCCACCTTGGAAAGCGGCGCCATGCCAATCTTCCACTTGTAGGGCTTGTTCGAAGTACGATCGACCGTCGGCATCACCGAATTATGGCCTTCCAGCGCAAACTCGACGGCCGCCTTGCCCATGGCATAGGCTTGATCGACGTCCGACTTGGAAGCGATATGGCGCGCGGCGCGTTGCAGGTAATCGGCGACACCCCAGTGGAATTTGTAACCTAGCGCTTCCTTGATCATGTTGGCGACCACTGGTGCGGCGCCGCCCAGTTGGGCGTGACCGAAAGAGTCACGGGTACCCTGCTCGGCGAGGAACTTGCCGTCGGGATAATGGCAACCTTCGGAGACGACCACGGTACAGTAGCCAAATTTCTTGACCAGAGCGTCGACCTTGGCGATGAATTTCTTCTGATCGAAAACCACTTCCGGGAACAGCACAACAATCGGCAGTTCGGTACCTTCGGTCGATGCCATGGCGCCTGCCGCGGCGATCCAGCCAGCATGGCGGCCCATGACTTCGAGCACGAAGACCTTGGTCGACGTCGCGCACATCGAACGGACGTCGAAGGTCGCTTCGAGCGTCGACACGGCGATGTACTTGGCAACCGAGCCGAAGCCCGGACAGTTGTCGGTGATCGGCAGGTCGTTGTCGACCGTCTTCGGCACGTGGATGGCCTGCAACGGATAACCCATGGCCTTGCCCAGTTGCGACACCTTGAGGCAGGTATCGGCGGAGTCGCCACCGCCGTTGTAGAAGAAGTAACCGATGTTGTGCGCCTTGAACACCTCGATCAGACGGTCATATTCGCGCTTGTTGGCTTCCAGGCTCTTCATCTTGTAACGGCAGGAGCCGAAGGCACCCGACGGCGTGTGACGCAACGCGGCGATGGCGGCGGCGGAATCCTTGCTGGTATCGATCAGGTCCTCGGTCAGTGCGCCGATGATGCCGTTACGTCCGGCATACACCTTGCCGATTTGGTCCTTGTGCTGGCGTGCGGTCTCGATCACACCGCATGCCGAGGCATTGATGACGGCCGTGACACCGCCCGATTGCGCGTAAAACGCGTTCATTTTCTTTGCTGCCATATGAATCTCCCCTTTATTTCAGCGCGGCGAACACGTTGTCGCGAATATCCTCGACCTTGCCCATGCCGCTCACCTTGCGATACTGCGGCGCACCGGCGGCACCGCTGGCGGCCCACTGGCCGTAATAGCCGACCAGTGCCTCGGTCTGCTGGTGATAGACGTCCAGACGCTTGAGTACGGTTTCCTCGCGGTCATCGTCGCGCTGGATCAGCGGCTCGCCGGTCACATCATCCTTACCCTCGACTTTCGGCGGATTGAACTTGATGTGATAAGTGCGACCCGACGGCAGGTGTGCGCGGCGACCACTCATGCGACCGACGATCTCGCTGTCCGGCACATCGATTTCGAGCACGAAGTCGATCGCGACGCCGGCCTCCTTCATGGCATCGGCCTGCGGTATCGTGCGCGGGAAGCCATCGAACATATAACCGTTCTGACAATCGGCATCCTTCAGGCGGTCCTTGACCAGGCCGATGATGATGTCGTCACGGACGAGACCGCCGGCATCCATGATCTTCTTGGCTTCGACGCCAAGCGGTGTGCCGGCCTTGACCGCCGCGCGCAGCATGTCGCCGGTGGAAATTTGCGGAATGCCGAATTTCTTGGCGATAAACGTCGCCTGAGTACCTTTGCCCGCACCTGGCGGTCCCAACAGAATCAACTTCATGAAATGTCTCCCTTGTTTGATAAGTAAAAATCCGTGGTCTGTTATTTTTATCGACCTTGACCCAAAAAACATGGGCGGCAACTCTGCAAGGACAAAAAATTACTCGCTATTTGCACCCCGGTCAAACAGTTTGCGCATTCGCTCGGCATCCTCGGGCGTATCGACGCCCGGCGCCGGGGCCGCGGCAATCAGCGCGACGCTGATCCGGTAGCCGTGCCAGAGGGCGCGCAACTGCTCCAGGGCCTCGAATTGCTCGGTGGGCGCTACGGTCAACCCGGAAAAAGCCTTCAAAAAACTCGCCCGGTAGGCATAGAGACCGACATGGCGATAGGCCGGAAAGGCCGCCGGCAAGGTTTCGCCGCCCTGCTCCCGGGCAAAATGGTCACGTGCATAGGGAATCGGTGCCCGCGAAAAGTACGCGGCGTCGCCATCGGCCCGGCACACGACCTTGACCACATTGGGATTGAAGAAATCGGCGGCATCGACGATCGGATGCGCCACCGTGGCGATGTCGGCGCCGCTGGTCGCCAGCTGGCGCGCCGTTTGGATGATGGCATCGGGTTCGATCAGCGGCTCGTCGCCCTGCACATTGACGACGATCGTGTCGCCGTGCCAGCCGCGCTGGTCGACGACTTCGGCGAGGCGGTCGGTACCGGTGGCATGGTCGCTGCGCGTCATCAGCGCGGCGACTTCGTGGGCCTCTGCCGCCTTCCACACTTCTGGATGATCGGTCGCCACCCAGATTTCCTCGGCTCCCGAGCGCCGCACCCGTTCAGCGACGCGCACGACCATCGGCTTGCCGCCAAGATCGAGCAAGGGCTTGCCCGGCAGGCGCGTCGACGCGTAACGCGCCGGAATGACGACCTTGAACGCCAGCCCGGACATTACTGCTCGTCGGCCGCCAGTTGCCGGGCTTCGTCCTCGAGCATGATGGGAATATCGTCACGAATCGGATAGGCCAGCTTGCAGGGCTTGCAAACCAGTTCCTTTTCTGCCTTGCGGTATTCGAGGTTGCCCTTGCAAATCGGGCAGACGAGGATATCAAGCAGCCTGGCGTCCACGGATTTTCTCCAATATAAGTTCAACAAGTGCCGGCGCAAGCTCGGCATCGACCGGCAAAACCCAGGTTTCGCCAGCCGTCAGTCCGCGGCATTTTACTGCATCCTTCTCGGTCATCAGCAGCACATCCTGTTTGGCGAAGGCCAGATCGTCCCGGCTATAGACATGATGATCGGGAAACGGATGGCGAGTGAATTCGAGCCCCAGCGCTTCCAGCGTCCGGAAGAAACGCCCCGGATCACCGATTCCGGCCAGCGCATGCAGCCGGCGTCCGGCCAGATCGGCGGCAGTGCAGCGCTGCCGCATGTCGTCGAGAGCATAAAAATCCCCGGCCTGCAACCGCATATCGAACTTCGGCACCGCACTGGGGACCCGGCAGTCGGGCGGCCCGTTGCAAACGATGGCATCGACCTCGGCAAGCCGGGCCAATGGTTCACGCAGCGGTCCCGCCGGCAGGCGCCAGCCATTGCCCGCACCGCGTCCGTCGAACACGGCTATTTCAAAATCGCGCGCCAGCCGGTAATGCTGCAGGCCGTCGTCGCAGAGAATGACATCGACCTCGGGGTGCGCAGCCAGCAAGGCACGGCCTGCAACCACCCGATCGCGCCCGACCCAGACCGGCACGCCGCTGCGCCGAGCGAGCAGCACCGGCTCGTCGCCGACTTCGGCCGGGGACGAATCCGCTGTTACCGGGCGCGGTGCGAAATGGGTACTGCCGTAACCGCGGCTGACGATTCCCGGCCGCCAGCCGCGATCCTGCAATTGCCTGGTCAGCCACAGCGTCAGCGGCGTCTTGCCGGCGCCGCCGACCGTGATGTTGCCGACGACGATGACCGGCACTGGAAGTCTCTCCGCTTTCGCCTTGCCGCGCCGGTAATCTGCGACTGCCGAATAGAGGCCGGACAGCGGCACCAGAAGCCACAACGCCGGCGCAAGCCGGCGTTGTTCGAACCATTGACGCTGCAACCAGCGGGCAACCATCAATGCGGCGCTTGGGTGGCGAACGAGATATGCGGGAAGCCGGCCGCCTGAGCGCCCTGCATCACATCGATAACGCTCTGGTGCGTGGCCTTGGCGTCGGCATTGATGACGATGATCGGATCCTGGCGCCCGCCCGCGGCGCGGCTCAAGGCCTCGGAAATGCTCTTGGCGTCGGTTGCGGTCAACGGCGATTTATTGATCAAAATCTGGCCGGTCGCCGTCACCGCCACGTCGATTTCGTTCGGCTGCTCGGCCTGCTTGCTGGCATCGGCCGTCGGCAGATTGATCTCGAGGCCGGAAAACTTCGAATACGTCGTCGTCAGCATCAGGAAGATGATGATGACCAGCAGCACGTCGATCATCGGAATCAGGTTGATTTCCGGCTCTTCCCGGCTGTGCCCGCGCTGAAAGTTCATCGCTTACTTCCGCTCGCCATGCATGTACTCGACGAGGCGAACCGCCTGCTGCTCCATGTCGACGACAAAGCTGTCGACCAGCGCCCGAAAATGCCGCCAGAAGATCAGGCTGGGCACCGCAATGAAGATGCCGAAGCCGGTGTTGTAGAGCGCGACCGAGATGCCGTGCGCCAGCTGCTGGGGATTGGCGCCGGTCGGTGCCTGCGAGCCGAAGATCTCGATCATGCCGATCACCGTGCCGAACAAGCCCATCAGCGGGCTGATCGAGGCAATCGTGCCGAGGGTCGTCAGGTAACGATTGAGTTCATGGGCCACCGCGCTGCCGGCTTCCTGGATCGACTCCTTCATCACCTCGCGCGTCGCCCCGGCATTGCGCAAGCCGGCGGCAAGAACACGGCCGAGCGGCGAATGGCGCTCGAGGTCATCGAGCATGCGATCGTTACTGGCGCCCTGCTTGAACTCCCCGACTGCGCGCTGCAGCAGACCCGACGGGACGACCTTGGCGCGGCGCAACGCAACCAGGCGCTCGATAATCAGCGCGACCGAAATGACGGAAGCCAGCAACAAGGGCCAAATGGGCCAACCGGCCGCCTGAATGATTGCAAACACGGTGCATCCTTCGTTTGTTCAACAGCCTGTCATTCTGCCTCTCACCCGGTTCGCGGGCAAGCCCCACCCGACAAGCCGCATATCGCTTATCCCCAAAAACTGTGGATAAGTCTGTGAATGACCTGTCATCAAATGCCTCCAACCCGCGCCGGCAATGGCCTGCGCCTGCGTTGCCAAAAAACGAGGCATATTGTTTATTTATATAAAAATCAATTACTTAACAATTTAACAAGAATCCATAACCAAGCGACCGACCAGGCTCCGGGTTACAATCCCGGTCATGCCCGATCCCGTTTCGCCCGCCACCGAATATGCCGTCGTCAGCGTCGCCAGTCTGAATCGCCAGGTCCGCGCCTGCCTGGAATCGACCTTTCCACTGACCTGGGTCGGCGGCGAAATCTCGAACCTGACCTATGCCGCTTCGGGACATGTCTATTTTTCGCTGAAGGATGCGACGGCCCAGGTGCGCTGCGTCATGTGGCGAACTCGCGCCCAGTTGCTTGGCTGGCGGCTGGAAAACGGCGACCGGATCGAAGCGCGGGCCCTCGTCTCTTTCTATGAACCGCGCGGCGAGTTCCAGCTCAACGTCGAGACAGTACGCCACGCCGGGCAGGGCGACCTCTTCGCACGCTTTCTCCGCCTCAAGGCGCAACTCGAAGCCGAAGGGCTGTTCGCCCCGGAAATCAAGCGCCCGCTTCCCGAGCACCCGGCCGCGCTCGCCATCGTCACCAGCCTGCAAGCCGCAGCGTTGCGCGACGTGCTGACCACGCTGCAGCGCCGGGCACCGCGCATCCGTATCGATCTCTATCCAACGCCGGTCCAGGGCGAAGGCGCCGCCGAGAAGATCGCGACTGCGTTGCAGCAGGCCGCCACCGGTGATTGCGATGCCATCATTCTGTGCCGGGGCGGCGGCAGCATCGAGGATCTGTGGTCGTTCAACGAGGAGATCGTCGCGCGTGCCATCCGCGCCAGCCGCCTGCCGGTGATCGCCGGCATCGGCCATGAAACCGATTTCACCATCGCCGACTTTGCCGCCGACCTGCGCGCCCCGACGCCGACCGCCGCCGCCGAAATTCTCAGCCCCGACCGCCCCGCCCTGCTCGCCCGCTTGGGGCAACTGCAACGGCGGATCGACCGCCAGTTCGCGCGCGGCCTGCCGGAACGCGCACAGCGACTGGACATCCTGGCCACCCGCCTGACCCACCCCGCCGAACACCTGCGTCTGCACCGGGAAGCCATGCTGCAGTCTGCTGCGCAACTCGGCCGCGCGCTTGCCGGCCAGCTTGCCGTCAGGCGACATGCCCTGGAAGTGTTGGGCAACCGCCTGAACAGCGCACGACCGAGGCCGGAGCGCACGCGCGCCACGCTCGACCACCTCGGCTACCGGCTCGCAAACCTGGCCCGCCAGAAAATTTCCCGCAGCGAAGCGAAACTAAATGCACTCGCCGCAGGTCTGATACAGCTTGACCCGCAGGCAGTCCTCAATCGCGGCTATGCGCTGGCGCGTGGCCCTGATGGCCGGCCGGTACGCGATGCAGCCAGCCTGCAGCCGGGCGATGCGCTTGGCCTGACCTTCGCCAGCGGTTCGGCGGTCGCCACTGTCGATCAGGTTGTCCCTGAGGCAAAAGACCAATAGAATTTATTTTTAACCCTTTTACATACAACGGAGAAACAGATGGAACATCAACTACCCCAGCTTCCCTACGCCAAGGATGCCCTCGCCCCGCACATGTCGGCCGAGACCTTCGACTACCACTACAGCAAGCACCACCAGGCTTACGTTACCAACCTGAACAACCTGATCAAGGGAACCGAGTACGAAGCCCTTGACCTCGAAGCCATCGTCAAGAAGGCTCCGGCCGGCGGCGTC
>CAZGPO010000113.1:0-7633 GCA_964527745.1 uncultured Dechloromonas sp. | reverse complement strand
CCAACGACCAGCGCAAGGTGATTTACCAGCAGCGCAACGAATTGCTGGAAACCGAAGATATTTCCGAAACCATCCACGCCATGCGGCAAAGTGTCATCGCCGAGATTTTTCGCGCCCACGTGCCCGTCGATTCGGTCGAGGAGCAATGGGATATGGATGGCGTCGAGCGCGATCTGGCTTCCGAACTGCAGATCGAGGCACCGGTTGCCGAGTGGTTCAAGAACGAGTCGACGCTGTCGGACGACGAAATCCTTGCCCGTATCCAGCAAGGGGCTGATGAGGCCTACCAGGCCAAGATCGACATGGTCGGTGCCGAGAGCTTCCACCAGTTCGAGCGCAACGTGATGCTGCAGAGCCTCGACACCCACTGGCGCGAGCACCTGTCGGCGCTCGATCATCTGCGTCAGGGCATCCATCTGCGCGGCTATGCGCAGAAAAATCCGAAACAGGAATACAAGCGCGAGGCCTTCGAACTGTTCGAGCGCCTGCTCGAACAGGTGCGCAAGGACGTCACCCGCATCGTATTCACCGTGCAGATCCGGTCGCAGGAAGATGTCGAGGAAACGGCACCGCACGCCGACGTGCACAACGTACAGTACCAGCATGCCGACGTTGTCGACGCGGAGTTTGGTAGTGGCACCGGTGAGGCGCCAGCGCCGCAGCAGCAGCCGGCGGACGCCGGTCCCAAGGTCGGGCGCAACGATCCCTGCCCATGTGGTTCGGGCAAGAAATACAAACACTGCCACGGAAAACTTTCCTGATCCCCAAGGCACCCGACGTGGTGCCTTGATGCTTTTGGAGTCACGAGAATGCCTGTCAATTACACCACCCCTGCTGCTGACCAACTGTTTCCTGTAGCGGGTGTCCGCCTTGGTACGGCGGAAGCCGGGATCCGCAAGTTAAACAGGCGCGATCTGACCCTGCTCGTCCTCGATGCCGGGTGCACGGTGGCTGGCGTGTTCACGCAAAACCGCTTCTGCGCGGCGCCAGTGCAGTTGTGCCGCGAGCATCTGGCGAGCGGCAATGGCATCCGCGCGCTGGTCATCAATACGGGTATCGCCAATGCCGGTACCGGCGAACCCGGGCGCCAGGCCGCGCAAGCAACGTGCGAGGCGGTTGGCGAGTTGCTTGGCGTCGCGCCGGAACAGGTCTTGCCGTTCTCGACCGGCGTCATTCTCGAACCCCTCCCGGTTGACCGCCTCACGGCCGGCTTGCCGGCCGTCAAGGACGATCTCAAGGCCGACAACTGGCATGCCGCCGCACACGCCATCATGACCACCGATACCGTCGCCAAGGCCGCTTCGCGGACTGTTGCGGTCAACGGCAAAAAGGTCACGATTTCCGGCATCTCCAAAGGGGCTGGCATGATCCGCCCGAACATGGCGACCATGCTTGGCTTTCTCGCCACCGACGCCGGCATTGCACAGCCCCTGCTTGACCAGTTGGCCAGAGACGCCGCCGATGCCTCTTTCAACTGCATTACTGTCGACGGAGATACGTCGACCAATGATTCATTCGTGTTGATCGCCAGCGGCCAGTCGGGTGCAATGTTTGCGTCCGCTACCGATGCCGGCTGGAACGAGGTCAGGGCGGCAATCATCTCCGTCGCGGTCGAGCTGGCGCAGGCCATCGTCCGTGATGGCGAGGGGGCTACCAAGTTCATCTCGGTCGTCGTCGAGGGCGGCAAAACGACGGCCGAATGCCGCCAGGTCGGTTACGCGATCGGCCATTCACCGCTGGTCAAGACGGCCTTCTTCGCCTCCGATCCCAACCTGGGGCGCATTCTGGCGGCGATCGGCTATGCCGGCATAGCCGATCTCGAGGTCGATGGCGTCAAGGTCTGGCTCGATGATGTTCTGGTTGCCGAGAACGGTGGCCGTGCTGCCGCGTACAGGGAAGAAGACGGTGCGCGCATCATGAAGCAGGCAGAAATCACGGTGCGCGTCGATCTCGGCCGCGGAAGCGCCGCCGCCAATGTTTACACCTGCGATTTTTCCTACGATTACGTCAAGATCAACGCCGATTACCGGAGTTAGCCATGTCTGCTGTCCGCCAGGATTTGACTCGCACCACGCTGGCCATCATTTGCCTTCTGTTGTTGATCGGAGGGACGCTCTGGATTTTGCGCCCATTTCTGGCGGCGACCATCTGGGCGGTGATGCTGGTGGTGGCGACCTGGCCGTTGTTGAGGTCTCTGGAGGCTCGGCTTGGCAACCGGCGCAGTCCGGCGGTCGCTGTGATGACGCTGGGCATGCTGCTGATACTGGTCGTTCCGCTCTGGTTGGCGATCGATACCATTGCCGAACATTCCGACAAAATGACGACGGTGATCAAGACTGTCGCCGCGACCGGGTTGCCGCAACCGCCGGAATGGGTGGCAGGAGTACCGCTGGTCGGCGAAAAACTGGCCGCGAGTTGGTCGCAACTCGCTGATTCCGGCCCAGCCGGGCTGGTCGCCAAATCAACCCCTTATGTTTCCAGTGCCGCCAAGTGGATGTTCGGACATGCCGGCAGTCTCGGTACCGTGCTGGTCCAGATTCTTCTGGTGTTGCCTTTGGCAGCCATCATGTACTCCAACGGGGAAGCGGCGGCCCATACGGTACACCGCTTTGGCCGGCGTCTGGCCGGCGAGCGCGGTGAAAATTCGGTCATCCTCGCCGGCCAGGCCATTCGTGGTGTGGCGCTCGGTGTCGGTGTCACGGCAATCGTCCAGACCGCGCTCGGCGGCATCGGTCTGGCGGTGGCCGGTGTTCCCTTCGCAGCGCTGCTTTCAGCATTGATGCTGATGCTGTGCATCGCTCAGGTCGGGCCATCGCTGGTGCTGTTTCCGGCGGTAGCGTGGATGTACTGGACCGGCGACCACGGCTGGGCGACCTTTCTGCTGGTCTGGAGCATCGTTGTCGCGACGCTCGACAATTTTTTGCGTCCGGTGTTGATCAAGAAGGGGGCGGATCTGCCGCTGCTGCTGATTTTCGCTGGCGTAATCGGTGGCCTGCTTGGCTTCGGCCTGATCGGGATTTTCGTCGGGCCGGTCGTGCTGGCGGTGACCTACACGCTGCTTGAAGCCTGGATCGAGGATGCGCTAGGCAAGGCGGACCCGGTCTGATCTGATTTGCGCAGGCGGATCATCCGGAACCAGCCACCGGCCAGTGCCGGCTGGTCGTGTTCAACGTGCAGGCCGGGGGCCGCATTCAAAAGCGGTTCGAAGACGACATCGAGTCGCGTCGCGATGCGGCTGACGAACGGGCTGGCCAGGCGCCGAATCAGGGCTGCCTGTCCATGGCGCAGAAACTTGTCGAAAACCAGCACTGTGCCGCCCGGACGCAAAATGCGTTCGATCTCGGCAAAACAGCGCGCCGGTTCGGGTACGACGGCAAGGATCAGGTGCAGCACGGCAATATCGAAACTCTCTGAAGTGAATGGCAGATTCTGGGCGTCACCCTGGGTTGCCGTGAAGTCGACATGCCTGGCTTGCGGCAAAGCGCGGCGCAGCATGGCGTGGGTCAGATCAAGACCGACGTAATGGTGCTGCGGAGGCAGATGCGGCAGATCGAGGCCGGTGCCGACACCGGCCAGCAAAACCCTGCATGGCATGTCCGGAAGCACCGCCAGGCTGCGTTTGCGGGCGGCGCGCGTGGCGCGGGAAATCGCTGCGTCGTAGAACGGCGCAATCAGCGTGTAGCTGTGCTTGAGGCTCAATGCAGGACCCTGGGAATTGCGAGAACGAATTCGGGGATTTCCGCCTCGAAGCGCGTTCCATCCTCGCCGACCATCTGGTAAGAGCCTTTCATCGTGCCGACCGGCGTCGCCAGCGCGCAACCGCTGGAATATTCAAACGATTCGCCCGGCTTGAGCAGCGGCTGGTTGCCGACGACACCGAGGCCGCGCACTTCCTGCACCTCGTTGTTGGCGTCGGTAATGATCCAGTGGCGGGCAATCAGTTGCGCCGGCAGTTCGCCGCAGTTGCGGATGGTGATGGTGTAGGCGAAGACATAGCGACTGTCGTCCGGATCGGACTGTTCGGGGATGAACTGCGGCACCGGCTGGATTTCGATTCGGTATTTTTCCTGGTTGGGCATGGCTGGTTTCTCTGGTTCTCGTTCAGGGGGCAGGTCCGGCGGTTGCGGGCGAGGAAAGAACTGATTTGACGCGACCGCCGCGCATTATGTTCCGAATATCATCGGCGCGATGTCATTTACGCCGGTGGACAGCGGCGCCGGCGATGCGCTAGTATGCGTTCTGCTTGTCAGATGGCGGCAAGCCCCCGATTTTCAAGACCTCAAGAACAAATGACGACTCTGCGTATCTGGAACGAATGGCACGGTTGGCGTCGCTGGCGCCCCTGATCTCACCCGCTCTCCATTCGCGCCCGTCTGGCGCAATGCTCTAGTACGCAACTCCCCGTCATTTTCGAGGCTCCCCATGACTGAAATCGAATTCAACGCGCTTGCCGCGCAAGGCTACAACCGCATTCCAGTGACGCTGGAAACCTTCGCCGACCTCGATACACCACTGTCGATCTACCTCAAGCTGTGCAGTGGACCCAACGGCGGCCCCTACACCTATCTGCTCGAATCGGTGCAGGGCGGCGAACGCTTCGGCCGTTACTCGATCATCGGCCTCGCCGCGCAGACGCGCATCGTCGTCCATGGCCATCAGGTGCTGGTGCTGACCGGCAACCGTATCGCCGAACGCGAGGACGACACCAACCCGCTCGACTTCATCGGCAAGTTCATGCAGCGTTTCCGTGCCGCGCCGCAGGCCGGCCTGCCGCGCTTCTGCGGCGGATTGGTCGGCTGTTTCGGCTACGATACCGTGCGCTATGTCGAAACCCGCCTGACCCGCACCAACAAGCCGGACGATATTGGCACGCCTGACATCGGCCTGTTGCTTTCCGAGGAAATTGCTGTCGTCGACAACCTTTCCGGCAAGCTGACCCTGATCGTCTATGCCGAACCCGGTTTTCCGGGTGCCTGGCAGAAGGCGCGGGCGCGCCTCAAGGAATTGCTGGGCAAACTGCGCATGCCGGTAACGATCCCAAGCGAGCAGCCAGTGCATTCCGAGCCGGCGGTTTCGGTGTCCGGCGAAGCGGCGTTCAAGAAAGCCGTACTCAAGGCCAAGGAATACATCACCGAGGGCGACATCATGCAGGTCGTCCTCTCGCAGCGCATGACCAAGCCCTTCCACGCCAGTCCGCTGGCGCTCTACCGCACGTTGCGCAGCCTGAATCCATCACCCTACATGTTTTACTTCGATTTCGAGGATTACCACGTGGTCGGCGCTTCGCCGGAAATTCTCGTGCGCCTCGAAGGTGAGCGCGTCACGGTGCGGCCGATCGCCGGTACCCGCAAGCGCGGCGCGTCGCCGGAAGAGGATGCTGCATTGGCTGTCGAGCTGCTCGCCGACGAAAAGGAGCGCGCCGAACACACCCAGTTGCTTGATCTCGGGCGCAACGACTGCGGCCGCGTCGCACGGGTCGGTTCGGTCAGGCTGACCGAGAACATGATTGTCGAGCGTTACTCCCATGTCATGCATATTGTTTCCAACGTCGAAGGCCGGCTGCAGCCAGGGCTCGACGCGCTTGACGTGTTACGCGCCACTTTTCCGGCCGGCACCGTTTCCGGCGCGCCCAAGGTGCGGGCGATGGAAATCATCGACGAACTCGAACCGGTCAAGCGCGGTATTTACGCCGGTGCGGTCGGTTATCTCGGTTTCAATGGCGACATGGATATCGCGATTGCGATTCGTACTGCCGTCATCAAGGACCGGAAGCTGCATGTCCAGGCCGGTGCCGGGATCGTTGCCGATTCGGACCCAAATTCCGAATGGACCGAAACGCGCAACAAGGCGCTTGCCGTGCTGCGTGCCGCCGAACTGGCCGAACAGGGGCTGGATACGCGGATCGACTGATGGCTACGGAAGCCAGCCGAGCTTGCGGAAGAGCCACTCGGTCAGCCACAGCGTGAAGTAGGTCGCGAACCAGGCAAAGATGGTATCGGACAGGAAGTGCCCGCCCGGCACCATGCGTACCAGCGCCATGAAAGCCGCGAAACCGATGCTGGCCAGCAGCCAGCGGCGGCGTACGGCCGGCGTGCCAAGCCAGCCGAATGCCATGATGAACGCGGCGGTGGCGACATGGCCGCTGACAAAGGAGCAGTTATTTTCACACTGGTCGGCGACCACGAAGGCCGGCGTGAATTGCTGAACCCCGCCGAACTGTTCGACTCTAATCGGACGGGCACGTCCCGAATGCTCCTTCAGTGTCGCATCGACCAGCAAAACCGGGCCGAGAAGGCCGCCGACGAGGAGGAAGCCGAATGTCGCGCGGCGCGCCTTCAGCGCCGGAAAGCGCCTGACGAAACTCAGCGCCCAGAGGATCGGCAGGATGATGATCAGCCCTTGTCCGAGGCGCGGTAATCCGTGATATGGAAGAAACAGCCAAGGCGAGGTGCGATGCAGCGCCCACACCCCGTCGCCACGGTAGAAAAGCCCGCTGGCCGCCAGATCTATCTGCGGAAAGGCGACGAAGATCACGGCCAGCAGGCCGAAGGCCAGCAGCGCGAAGCGGAATTCAGTAGCCTTTGAAGTCACGAAGCAGATAAACGTCCATGATGCGCGAGGTTTGCGCGTCGATTGGCGCTTGCAGGGTCGCCAGCTTGTCGATCCCGGCAAAGCGGCTGGAAAGGTCGGCGCCGACCGGGTCCATGCTGATCAGCAGGGCATCGCGGCCGATGTAGGGGCGGAGGTCGGTGGTCAGCTTGTAATGGTCGCTCGGCTTGCCGCTCGGGTTCCAGCTGGCGGCAACCGGCTTCAGGTCGCGCACCTCGTAGAGCATGTGGGCGAGCAGGGTGCGGTTGTCGGCGACCAGCACCGCGTCAGGGTGTGCGGTGATAATTGGTTTTAGTTGACGGCCCAGTTCGTCCCAGCCCTGAGCGCGCTTGTAGAAATTCAATTTCGCCGCAGTTTCGCCGTCGACCGTAACAAGCACTTGCTGCCAGTGGTAGGCGATCCCGATCAGAACGACATTGATGACCACGCCGATCACCAATAGGCGCTGCTTTCCGCGTTGTAACAGCCAGGCGACGGCAGCGATGGTGGCCGGCGCGAAGGCTGGTGCCGCCCAGTTGGCGTTGGCATTGCTGTTGAGCGCCTGGGCCGAAACGATGGCCCACAGCGGCAGCGAGAACCAGAGCAGTAGCCGCGTCGCTTGGTTGCGCCAGCTTTCGCGGACGCGCAGCAGGATCAGGACGAAAACGCTGCCGAACACCGGCCCGAAGGCGCCCCATTGGGCGGCCCAGAATTCGCCGAGCGCGCGCAGCCCGCCGCCGGCGCGTTTGCTGACCGTGATTTCGGCAGTATGGCGCAGGGTCGGGAAGTCGTGGGCGAAGTTCCAGTAGAGATTGGGGCTCAGGATCAACAGTGCCAGTCCCGCTGCCAGCCACGGCTTGGCCGTGCCGAGGCGCGAACGGTGGAAGGCCAGCAGATGCAGGAATGCGGCGCCGAGAAAGGCGGCCATCGTGTATTTGGAAAGGAGTCCGAGGCCGCAGGCAAGGCCGAGCAGCAGCCAGTCGCTCCACCGGTCGCTGTCCAGCGCCAGCAGATAGGCCAGCAAGGCCAGCGCCCAGAACAAAGG
>CAZGPO010000112.1:0-7635 GCA_964527745.1 uncultured Dechloromonas sp. | reverse complement strand
GCGACGACATCATGGTCGAAAAATTCCTGCCCGGCCACGACTGGCGCCTGCTGGTTATCGGCGACAAGCTGGTCGCCGCAGCCCGCCGCGACCCGCCGCTGGTGATCGGCGACGGCACGCATACCGTGCGTGAGCTGGTCGATATCGTCAATAGCGATCCGCGCCGCTCCGATGGCCACGCCACCTCGCTGACCAAGATCCGCTTCGACGAAATCGCCCTTGCCCGCCTCGCCGAGCAAGGCTACGCTGCCGACAGCGTGCCGCCACGCGGCGTGCGTGTCGTGCTGCGCAACAACGCCAACCTGTCCACGGGCGGCACCGCGACCGACGTCACCGACGACGTGCATCCCGAACTTGCCGCCAGCGCCATTGCTGCGGCGCAAACCGTCGGTCTCGACATCTGCGGCATCGATGTCGTCTGCGACACCATGCTCAAGCCGCTCGAGGAACAGAATGGCGGCATTGTCGAAGTCAATGCCGCGCCGGGCCTGCGCATGCACCTCGACCCGTCGTTCGGCAAGGGCCGCGCGGTTGGTGAGGCCATTGTCGGCATGATGTTCCCGGATGGCCCCGACGGCAAACCCGATAACGCCCGCATCCCTGTCGTCGCCATCGCCGGTACCAACGGCAAGACAACGACCAGCCGCCTGATCGGCCGCATTTTCGAAAGCAAGGGTCTGCGCGTTGGCATGACCAGCACCGACGGCGTCTATATCGAGGGTCGGCGCACCGACACCGGCGACTGCTCCGGCCCCAAGAGCGCGCGCAACGTGCTGCTGCATCCCGACGTCGATGCCGCCGTCTTTGAAACCGCGCGTGGCGGCGTGTTGCGCGAAGGCCTCGGCTTCGACATGTGCGACGTCGCGGTCATCACCAACATCGGCATCGGCGATCACCTCGGGCTGAACTTCATTACGACTGTCGACGAGCTCGCCGTTGTCAAGAGAGTCATCGTCGAAAACGTTGCCCCGGGCGGCACCGCGGTCCTCAATGCTGCCGATCCGGTGGTCGCGGCGATGGCCCAGCATTGCCCCGGAAACATCATCTTCTTCGCCCAGGACCGCATGAATCCTGTGCTCGCCACCCACCGCGCACAAGGCAGGCGTGTCGTCCATGTCGAGCGCGAAAACATCGTCTGCGGCGAAGGGCGCCGCCAGCACCGTATCCCGCTGGCCAATATCCCGCTGACGCGTAATGGCAGCATCGGCTTCCAGATCGAGAATGCGATGGCAGCCATCGCCACCGGTTGGGCACTGGCCTACCCATGGGAAGTGATCGAACAGGCGCTGGCGGGCTTCGTCAGCGATGCGCAGACAGCACCGGGGCGCTTCAACGTCTTCGACTACAAGGGCGCAACGCTGATCGCCGACTACGGGCACAATCCGGATGCCATCCAGGCACTGGTCGATGCCATCGAAAACATGCCGGCGACCCGCCGTTCGGTCGTCATCAGCGGCGCCGGCGACCGCCGCGACGACGATATCCGCCAGCAGACGGAAATCCTCGGCGAATCATTCGACGACGTGATTCTCTACCAGGACGCCTGCCAGCGCGGCCGCGAGGATGGCGAGGTCATCGCCCTGTTGCGCGAGGGTCTGGCCAATGCCAGCCGCACGCAACGCATCGATGCCATCGACGGCGAATTCATCGCTATCGATTTCGCCCTGGAACGCCTGCAAGACGGCGACCTCTGCCTGATCCTGATCGATCAGGTCGAGGATGCGCTGGCGCATATCGCCACGCGGGTTGCCAACGCGTAAACGATACCTGCCGAAAGTTGCCTGACATACTCCAGGCGCTCATTCGGCCAGTTCGTACTGCTTGATCAGGCGATAGATGTTGCGCTCGCTGATACCCAGCACCGCAGCGGCGCGTGCCCGGTTGCCGCCATGGCGCAACAGGGTGCTGCGCAAATAGTCTTTCTCGACTTCTTCGAGACGCGGTTCGCGGTCGAAAGAAAGCACGACCGCACCATCACGACGCGACGTCAGATTGCCGAAATGCTCGGGGCCGATGCGCCCGCCGCTGCCGGCAAGGATCACGGCACGCTCGATCAGGTTGCGCAGTTCACGAACATTGCCAGGCCAGTCGTAAGCCAGCAGCAGCCCGATCGTCTCGTTCGTCATGGTCCGCTCGACACCGCGCGAGAAGCGCTGGATGAAATGCTGGGCGAGCAGTGGAATATCCTCGCGCCGCTCACGCAGCGGCGGTACCTTGACGACGAAACTGGCAAGCCGGAAATAGAGGTCGCTGCGAAAATCTCCGGCCTTGGTCATTTCATCAAGCTCGCGGTTGCTGGCGACGATGAAGCGTACATCGGCATTCAGGGCGGCGGTACCACCAACGCGACGAAAGGTGCTGGTTTCCAGAACGCGCAGCAGTCGAGCCTGGTTGGCCGGGGTCGTTTCACCGATCTCGTCCAGAAACAGCGTGCTTCCCTCGGCGGCCTCGATCAGGCCCTTTTTCTGGCGATCGGCGCCGGTAAAGGCGCCACGTTCGTGACCGAACAATTCAGACTCGAACAAGGTTTCCTGCAAAGTACTCCCGTCGACCGTAACCATCTCGCGGCCACGACGTGTACTGCCCTCATGGATGGCTTGCGCGACCATTTCCTTGCCGGTGCCGGACTCACCCTGGATGAGGACGGTCGCATCGGTTGGCGCCACCGCTTCGATCAGATCGAACAATTCCTGCATGGCCGGCGAATTGCCGACCATCGGACCAGGCCGGCGCGACGCCAGTTGCCGGCGATAGAAGGCATTGCGCTGGCGCAACTCGGCGTTCTCCAACTCGCGCCGAATGGTGATTTCAAGTTCATCCAGCCCGACCGGCTTGGTCAGGTATTCAACCGCGCCGGCCTGGATCAGGCTGACTGCATTGCGAATCGACCCGTAGCCGGTGAGTATGACAACGGGGAACTGTGGCGCCAGGTTTTCGACCAGTTTCGACGTATCGGCGTCGGGCAACTTGAGGTCGAGAAAAATCAGATCAGGCTCGGATTCGAGAAGGATTTCCGATGCGCTGCGCCAGTCAGTGGCGCCAATCGCCGCCAGACTCATGTCCTTGATCTGATCGACCAGTATCTGGTTGAAAACGCGATCGTCATCGACAACCAGAATCAGCTTGCTCATTTTTCAGCCCTCTCTCAGCGGCAAGAATACCCTGAACACCGCCCCGCGTCCCGGCTCGCTCGCCACCTCGATGGTGCCGTCATAGCGTTCGACGATGTTCTTGCAGATCGTCAACCCAAGCCCGGTCCCGCCCTCACCGTCGGCCCGGCGGCTGAAGAACGGATCGAAGATCCGCTCGATGTCCGTATCGGGTATCCCCTTGCCGCTATCCCTGAACTCGATCAGTGCGCGTTCTCCGTCCCTGGCAGTCCGGACGATCAGTTCGCCGCCACCGGGCATCGCATGATGCGCATTTTGTGCCAGATTGAGAACAACCATGCGCAGGTCGCTGTCGTCTGCCATGACCGTCAAATCGCGTGCTTCCAGTTCGACGGTCTGAACGATGCCGTGGCTCTGCGCGTCGAACTCAAGCAGTTGCAGGGTGTCACTGACCGCCGGATTGAGGGTAATTAACTGCGGCTGCGGCTGCGGCAGCCGCGACAGCAACAGCAGGCGCTGGGTAACACCGGTACAGCGGTCAATCTCGGCGCTCATCATCTTCAGATAGTCGACAATACGTTCCGGAGCGGCCTGGCCGCTATGCAGATTGCGCAGCAGGCCATCGACAGCAAGCCGCATCGAACCGAGCGGATTGTGTATCTCATGAGCGATGCCCGCGGCCAGCAAGCCGAGTTCGGTCAGGCGCTGCTCCTGAGATAGACGGGCAACTTGCGATAGATCGCTGGTCGCTTCGACAATCAGACGCTCGACGCCCTGTCCGGTATTGCGCTCGACCATTACGGCATGAATCTCGACCGGAATTTCGCGACCCCCGGCCGCCAGGTGATGATGCCGGCACTTCAGCACCTGTCCCGGCACCTTCAGTTCGACCGCGGGGCAAATGACCATCGTTGCCGGACAGGGTCGAGCCAGCCCATGACTGGAAAGATGGCAGAACTGGCCCAGTGCGTCGCCCTCGGAGATTCCCAATTGCGTGCAATAGGAACGATTGACGGCGACGATGCGGAAATCGGCCTGCCTGATCACCCGCACCCCGTCGGGCAGGCTATCGAGCAGTTCCTGCAGGTAGGTCTGCTGCACTTCAGCCTGCCGGATATGCTTCACCAGGCTCTCCGCCATGCGATTGAAACTGCCGGCCAGGCGACCCGGTTCATCGTCGGTGAGGACCGGTGCCCTGACTTCGAGATTGCCCGCACTCAAGGCACAAGCGGCTTCGTCCAACTCGCGCATAGGGGCGATAACCCGCGAGCGCAACAAACGCCACAGCACCCCCAGCGTCAGGGCCAGCACCACGGCCCCAGCCAGCGCAAACAGGGCGGCGCTACGCCAGGCTTCCTCCTTGAGGCTCTGGGCATCGTAGTCGACGACCAGAACACCATTTATCGGGTGTTTTTCGAGTTGACCGTGACAACCGGTGCAGGCCTGCTGATTGGGAACCGGGTTGATCGAACGCAGCACCTCACCCTTGCCTTCGTCAGCGACAAACCGGCTTTCAGGCATGCCAAGCCGCTCGGCGCGAACCAGTTCCGGGCGCTGCCGGCCGAGACTTTCCGGATGCGCGGCAAAACGGACTTCGCCGCTGGGCGCCAGGATCATGACATCCCTGATGCCTTGCTGCTGGCCCATGCGCTCGACGATTTCCCGCAAGCCCGGCACGTCGCGCTTGAGCATTGCATTCTCGAGCGCCACCCGCAGCACCTGATTGATCTGATTCGACGTGGCAGCCCGTTCTCGTTCGAGCCGGTCGCGATAAAGCCCGAGGAAAAGCAGCCCGAACAGCAACGAGGCGCCGCCGGCCACCAGAAGGACCTGGCGCAACATGCGGCGCTCGAGTGAACGCGATGATTTTCCGGCTTTAGCGAACATATCCATGAAGGATACCTAAACAAAGCCACCGCCCGCTGGTCCCGACTGGCGTATTTTTTACTACTGAATGTATCGGCGAGACCTCAGCAGCAATCACTCGCCCCCAACCCGTCCCTTGCTGTGGGGAACAAAGCCAATCGACGGCTTGGTCAGTTCTGGATTGGCCACGTTCATGACCCGCCTGACCGTCTTGTCATTGGGCCCCAGTGCCTTGGTCTTGAGCGTGTTGTTCCAGATCTCTTCGACCGGCCCGATATCGAGGACGCGCATCATGCAGGCCTGAACGCAATATGGCGAGCGACCAGCTTCCAGTTCGTCGATGCACATATTGCACTTCTTGACGATCTGGGCCTGCGGGTCCCACTGTGGCGCGCCATAAGGACACGCCGCCTCGCACTTGCGACAACCGATGCACAGGGTGGAATCGATATCGACGACACCGTTGTCAGCACGCTTCCAGATGGCGCCAGTCGGACAGGTCGGCAGACAGGCCGGTTCGGCGCAATGGTTGCACGACATATTCACCTTGTAGGCGAAAACATCCGGGTAACTGCCGCCTTCGATATACATCACGCGCCGGAAACGCGGGCCGGGCGGCAGACCATTCTTGTCCTTGCAGGCGATCTCGCAGGCGCGGCAACCGATGCAATCGACGTTGTGGTGAATGAAGCCGAGCTGCTTTGCCGGCTTCACGGGTTCATAGGTCTGCGCCACCTTGCGCCGGATGGCCTGTTCGAGTTCCTGCTTGTCGACTTTGGTGACCATGATATTTATTTGTCCCTTCTAAAGATCATCGCGCGCGAGTTCGCCTGGACGTCCCAACCCGGCCGGTGATCCAGCGCTGTCTTCTTCAGATCGACGAGAATGGTGTTGTAGGCAAATGCCCCCGCCGGACTGGGCTCATCGAGCGTCAGGAAGTCGGGGTTGCCGGCAAGATCGGTACCGTCCTTGGCCAGATCCATCCAGGCACCCTCAAAGAGCACGACGACGCTGGGCATGCAACGTTCGGTGACATAAGCAGGAACGACAACCTTGCCACGCTCGTTCCAAATTTCGACGATGTCGCCGGTCTTGATGCCGAGTCGCGCGGCATCCTTGGTGTGGATCGTGACCTCCTGCGGGTAGGTCTCGCGCAACCAGGGAATGTTGTGGAAGATGGAATGGGTGCGCCAGCGCGGATGCGGCGTGATCATGTGGAATGGGAAAGTCTTGGCCTTCTCGTGGTTCAGTGACTCGAATGGCTCGATCCACTTGGGGATGTAGGGGATCTCGTAACCATACTGGGTCCTGGTCCAGTCCTTGATATTGGCCAGCGTCGTGGACAGAATTTCGATCTTGCCGGAAGGGGTTTCAAAAGGCACCCCCTGGGTGATTTGTTCCTCGAAGGCGACGTGTGGCTTGTCGAAAGTGAATTTGTAAACACCGTGTTTCTTGAAGTCCTCCCAGGACATGGCGACACCCTGATGCTTCTGCACCTTGTTCGTCCACCATTCGATGAGATAAGCCTCGTCAGTAACATCATTTTTCTGGAAGTAGTCGCGCTCCGCCTTCGGGTTATAGCGCTTGCCGAAATCCTTGACTGCAGGATCGAGCTTCTCGATGCGGTAAGCCAGCTCGGTAAAAACCTGAAAATCGGTTTTCGATTCCCCAAGTGGCTCGATAACCTTGGGCCGGTGGATGTAGTAGTGCCCCTTGTACCAGGGCAAGGCCACGTCATGACGCTCGAAGTGGGTGGCGATCGGCAACAGGACATCGGCCCACAAGCCCGACGGCGTGATGGTCGAATCCATGCAGACGACCAGTTCCAGCTTCTTGATCGCCTGGATTTCCTTGTTGACGTTGGTCAACTGGTTAAACCAGTCGGAGCCATGCCAGAAAATAGCCTTGATGTTCGGAATCTTGCCGTCGAGCTCGTCGCTGCGCGGCCAGCAACCAATTTCCTCGCGCTTGACATTCGGGTAGTTGAGTACACAGTGCGCCCAACGATCTGACTTCAGCGAGGCATACCAGACATTGGCGTACTCGTCGTAGGGATAGGCGACCGCCTCGGCGTGCCAGCCCTTGCCGACCCCCTCGGCACAGCCGCCGAGGACGCCGATGTTGCCGGTCATCGACTGTACGGCTGCCGCCATCCGGTTGTATTGCTCGCCATAACTGGCGCGGCCCGGCGCCCAACTTGCCTTCAGCGCAGCGGGTTTGGTCGTCGCATACATTTCTGCCAGTTTCTTGATGTCGGCCGCGGGAACGCCACAAATCTTCTCGGCCCATTCTGGCGTTTTCGGCGTGTTGTCGTACTTGCCGAGGATGTAATCCTTGAAATTTTCCTTGCCGGCATACTGCTCCGGCGTCGTGCCGGCGTCCATGCCATGACAGAACTGGTCGATGAACTTCTGGTCCTGCCAGTTGTTGACAAAGATGTGGTGCGCCATGGCGGCCAGCATCGAAGCATCGGTGTTCGGCTTGATCGGAATCCACCAGGCATCGTAAGTGGCCGCCGAGTCGCTGTATTGCGGGTCGACGACGACGAACTTGCAACCGCGCTGCTTGGCCAGGCGCATAAAGTAGAAGGTGTTGCCGCCGTGAAAGGTGTAGGCCGGGTTCCAGCCCCACATGATGATCAGCTTGGAATGCGCGAAGG
>CAZGPO010000111.1:0-7648 GCA_964527745.1 uncultured Dechloromonas sp. | reverse complement strand
GGGCGCTGCTTCAGGAAACTGATGGCCGATCTCGCCCTCCTCTGGCACATGCATCAGCCAGACTACCGGCACCCGGAGACAGGTCAATTCATCCTGCCTTGGGTTCTGTTGCACGCGATCAAGGACTATTCCGACATGGCGGCACATCTGGAGCGCCATCCGGAAATTCGGTGCACGGTCAATTTCGTGCCGGTGCTGCTCGACCAAATCGAGGATTACGTGGCGCAATTCACCAGCGGCCAGTGGCGCGATCCCTTGCTGCGCATCGTCAGCACCCCCGAACCGCACAACCTGCCGGCGGCCGACCGCGACTGGCTGCTCGACATGGCCTTTCGCTGCCACGCGCCGACCATGATCGATCCTTACGCCCCCTTCCGGCGTCTGCGCGACACGCTGGCCTGCGTCCGCGCTCACGATGGGAATGGCCTCAATTATCTGTCCGGCGCCTACATGGCCGACCTCGTCACCTGGTACCTGCTGACCTGGACCGGCGAAAGCCTGCGTCGCCACGGCAAGGTCATCCCCGAACTGATGGCCAGGGGTGTCAATTTCACGCTGGCCGATCGCCAAGCGCTGCTTGACGAACTGGGTAGCACGATGGCCGGGTTGATTCCGCGCTACCGGGCGCTGGCCGCCCGTGGCCAGATCGAACTCAGCTGCACGCCGGAAGCGCACCCGCTGGCCCCGCTACTGATCGACTTCAATTCGGCACGCGAAGCCTGGCCAGAATGCATACTGCCCGCTGCGCCCGACTACCCGGGCGGCAATTCGCGGGTCGCGGCGCATCTTGCCGCCGCCCGGGAAAGCCACCAGCGCCGTTTCGGACAGGCGCCCGCCGGCCTGTGGCCGGCTGAAGGCGCGCTGTCGACAGCCTTTCTGAACCAGATCGCCGCTGCCGGCTTTCAGTGGACGGCAAGCAGTCACAGCGTTCTCAAACACTCCGCCGGCAACGATGCCCAGACCACCACGCCCTGGCAGGCGCCGGAGGGAACCCCTGGTGACATCACGTTGTTTTTCCGCAACGAACAACTCTCCGACCTGATCGGCTTCGAATACGCCAACTGGCACGGCCGCGATGCCGCACATCATTTCATGGGCGAGCTTGCCACCATTCACCATCAGGATGCGCGCAACCTGATCCCGGTCTTTCTCGACGGCGAAAACGCCTGGGAGTACTACCCTTACAACGGCTGGCATTTCTTCAACGATCTTTACGAAGAACTGGAGAACAACCCCGACATCCGCACCGTCACGCTCTCCGAAGCGGCCGCCACGCACCATGACCGGCGCCAGCGCTTGCCGCATCTGACCGCCGGCAGCTGGGTTTACGGAACGCTGTCGACCTGGATCGGTAACCCGGATAAAAACCGTGCCTGGGAACTGCTTTGCGACGTCAAGCAATGCGCCGACCGCGCGCTCGATACCAGCCGCCTGAGCGAAACGGAACAGAAGGAGGTTCTCCGCCGCCTTATCAGCTGCGAGAGTTCCGACTGGTTTTGGTGGTTCGGCGACTACAACTCGCCGCAGTCGGTTGCCTGCTTCGACAGCCTCTTCCGCGAAAATCTGAAAGCCCTGTACCGGCTCCTTCGCCTGTCGCACCCCGGCACCCTCGACCACCCGATCAGCCATGGCGGAGGATCGCCTGAAGGCGGCGGCACCATGCGCCGCGCCAATTGAAAAGATCCAGATGACCCAAGCCGTCACCCTGCTCCTCGGCGTCCACGCTCACCAACCGGTCGGCAACTTTCCGGAAGTGATCGAGGACGCGCACCTGCGCTGCTACAAGCCCTTTATTGAAACCCTGTATGCTTACCCGGATTTCCGTTTCGCCGCCCATTTCTCGGGCTGGCTGCTCGACTGGCTGCGCGAACGCTATCCGGCCGACCTCGCGCTGCTCGCCGAAATGGTCGAACGCGGCCAGGTCGAACTGTTCAGTTCGGGCGACACCGAACCGGTACTGGCCGCCATTCCCCACCGCGACCGCGTCGGCCAGCTAGACACGCTGAACGACAAGTTGACCAAGTGGACCGGCGTCACGCCAAGCGGCGCCTGGCTCACCGAGCGCGTCTGGGAGTCGTCTGTGGTACCGGCTTTGGCCGAAACCGGTATCCAGTACGTCACTGTCGACGATTACCACTTCTTCTGTACCGGCAAGCAGGCCGCCGAACTCGACGGTTTCTTCAGCACCGAGGAAGACGGCACCCGGCTCGACCTGTTCCCGATTTCAGAAGCGCTGCGCTACCGGCTGCCCTTCTCGCCAGCGCACGACGTCATCGGCTATCTCGAACATCTGGCCGATCAGGGGCAGAGCGCCGCAATTTATTTCGACGACATCGAGAAATTCGGCATTTGGCCTGAAACCTACGACTGGGTCTATAACCGCGGCTGGCTCAAGGCGCTGATCGAAGGCGTGCTGGCCAGCCCGAAGATCCGCACCGCCACCTACGCAGATTTTCACGCCGCCCACGCAACGCACGGTATCGTCTATCTGCCGACCACGTCGTACAGCGAAATGAACGAATGGACGTTGCCGATGCCGGCGGCCGGCATTTACGCGAACTTCGTCGCCGGCGAGAAAGCCGCCGGCCGCGGCGACCTGCACCGGCCGTTCATGCGCGGCGGCATCTGGCGCAACTTCCTGTCGCGCTATCCGGAAGCCAACTGGATGCACAAGCGCATGCAGGCGCTGTCGGCCCGCCTCGCCGCGCTGCCCGATACGCCGCCGGAACTGACTGACGCCCTCTACCGCGCCCAGGCCAACGATGCTTACTGGCACGGCCTGTTCGGCGGCCTCTACCTGCCGCACCTGCGGCGCGCCGTATGGAATAACATCATCGCCTTGGAAGCACAACTCGACGATCTGCAACCACGCCCGGCAAGCGTTGCGGTCGACCTCGATTTCGATGGCAAAAATGAAGTGTTCGCCCACAACGCGCAACTGCAACTGGTCGTGCGCAACGACGGCCTGGCGGCGGCCCACGAATTCAGCAGCTATGCACTGAGCCACAATTTTGGCGACACGCTGCGCCGTTACCACGAGCATTACCACGACAAGATCGGCAAGGCGCCGACCGAGCACCACGGCGAAGGCATCGCCTCGGCGCACGATGTCATCCGCTTCAAGCATCCGGTGACGGCAGAAGATATCGTACCCGACGTCCTGCCGCGCGCCCTGTTTCTCGATCAACTCGACGGCGTCGCCGTCGATGATTATGCGCAGGCTGCGCCGGACGCCCTGCGCTTCGCCCGTCTCGGCATCATCAAGTCCTATGCGCTGAACGATGCGACGACAACGATCAAATGGCAGCTCACCGGCCTCGCCGGACGGCGCCTGACGACCCGCCTCAATCTGGCAATGCCCAGTTGCGACGGCTTTCTCGGCCGCTACATGCTGACCGATGGCAGCATTCCCGGCGGATTCGGAACGCCACTCGAACTTGCCGAGACCAACGGGCTGACGCTCGCCGATGGCGTCCTGGGAGGCAACATCCGGGTGGGCAGTACAATTTCGGCCGAAATTCACGGTCGACCGCAACAGACCGTTTCGCAATCCGAAGCCGGCTTTGAAAAAATAATGCAGTCCGTCGAACTCGACCTGAGCTGGGTCATTCCCGATGAAGCCTGTACCCTGCAACTTCAACTGACAATAGAACCTGACCCGACATGACCGGAACCATCTACACGCTTGAAGTCAACCCGCACATCCCGGAACGGCTTGCCCGCCTCGAAGAGCTTGCCAACAATCTGTGGTACAGCTGGGACAGTCATACGCGCAGCCTGTTCTCCAGCCTCTCACACCCGCTCTGGCAGGCAAGCAATCACAATCCCAAGATTTTCCTCAAACGCGCCGACCAGAAAAAACTGGAAGCCGCCGCCGAAAACCCGATCTTCCAGGGTGCGCTGAACCGTGTCCTTGCGGCCTACGACAGCTATCACGAGCGGCCCAGCATGGCGCATGTGCATGGCCACCAGTTCAAGGAAGACGACCTGATCGCCTACTTCTGCGCCGAATTCGGTTTCCACTCCAGCCTGCCGATCTACTCCGGCGGCCTCGGCATCCTCGCCGGCGACCATTGCAAGGCGGCGAGCGACATGGGCCTGCCCTTCATCGGCGTCGGCCTGCTCTATCGCCAGGGCTATTTCCAGCAGACGCTCGATGCCAACGGCCAGCAGCAGGCCACCTACAATGATTCCGACTTCGACGACCTGCCGGTTTCGCCGTTCGTCGACACCCAGGGCAACGACATCCTGGTCAGCGTCGATTTTCCCGGCCGCACCATATACGCCAAGATCTGGGAAGTCAGGGTCGGCCACGTCAGGCTCGTTCTGCTTGACACCTGGCTGCCGCAAAACTCGGAGCAAGACCGTGAAATCACCCACCGCCTGTATGGCGGCGACAAAACGACACGCATCGAACAGGAAATCCTGCTCGGCGTCGGTGGCGCGCGCGCCCTGGCGGCCCTCGACCTGAAACCGACGATCTGGCACATCAACGAAGGCCATGCCGCCTTCCTGATTCTCGAGCGCATGTACAGCATGATCAGCAAGGGCATGCCGTTCGAGGCCGCACTCGAAGCCGTCGCCACCAACACGGTATTCACCACCCACACGCCGGTCCCGGCCGGACACGACCACTTCTCGGCAGAGACCATTCGCCACTATTTCTCGAACTGGTGTTACGACCTCGGCCTGCCCTGGGAACAACTGATGGCGCTCGGCACCGAACCGGGCAAGGCTGATTTCAACATGACCGCACTGGCACTGCGCGGCTCGCGCCACCATAATGGCGTGTCGCGCATCCATGGTGACGTCTCGTCGGAAATCTGTAGCCACCTGTGGCCGCAGATCGAGCCAGCCGAGAACCCGATGGATTACGTCACCAACGGCGTCCATTTGCAGACATTCCTCGCTACCGACTGGTTTGAAACCTTCGAGCGCTATCTCGGTATCGGCTGGCAGGAGCGGCAAACTGAAGCGGCGACCTGGGAAGGCGCCTACCGAATTCCTGACGCCACCTTCTGGAGCATTCGCCAGCAACTGAAGTCGCAACTGTTGCACCGGGTGTGCGCCACCATTCGCCGCCAACATCAGCGCAACCATGGCTCGCCAACGCATCTCGACCGCCTGCTTAAATTTGCCGATCCGGACAATCCGAACATCCTGACCATCGGTTTTGCTCGCCGTTTTGCCACCTACAAGCGTGCTGCGCTGCTTTTCAAGGATGTGGCATGGCTGAGGGAAATCATCTGCCAGGCCGATCGACCCGTCCTCTTTCTGTTCGCCGGCAAGGCGCACCCAGCTGACCAACCCGGCCAGGACACCATTCGCAAGATTGCGGAAATGTCCAAGCTGCCGGAATTCGAGGGGCGCATCCTGCTTCTCGAAGGCTACGACCTGAACCTGTCGCGCAGCCTGGTCGCCGGGGTCGACGTCTGGCTCAACAACCCGATCTACCCGCTTGAAGCCTCCGGTACTTCAGGCATGAAGGCGGCGATCAACGGCGCCCTCAACCTCTCGGTACTCGATGGCTGGTGGGGTGAAGGGTACGATAATGGCAGCGCGGACGGAAAAGCCGCCAACGGCTGGGCGATCAAACCTGCCGACGCCCATCTGAATGACGACGACCGTGACGCCGAGGAGGCACGCACACTTTACGAGCTGCTGCAGGACCAGGTCATCCCGACCTATTACAAGACCGGGCCGATGGGTTTCTCGCCGGACTGGGTGGCGATGTCCAAGCGTTCGATCGCGACCATTTCGCCACGTTTCAACGTGACCCGCATGGTCAGCGAATACGTCAACAAATTTTATGCCCCGGCCTCAATCGCCGGTCGACGTTTCGCAGCCAACAATTTTGTCGTCGCCCATGACATCGCCCAATGGAAATCCAAAGTCCGTTCCGCCTGGCCCGGCGTGCGCATGCGTCGCCTGGATAGCACTGAGCCCCGCATGAGGTTTGGCAACGCGCTGCATCTCGAACTCGCCGTCCAACTCAACGGACTGACGGATAAAGATGTTACGGTCGATGCACTGTTCGGTCGCCCCAGTCAGAAAAACTTCATTCGCCGTTCCCACCGCTGTCCGGTGATCTACTCGGGCAACACCAACGACGGAGAAGCGCTGTACACGCTGGAACTGACGCCGGAACTGTGCGGCAAGCTGGAATACCAGCTGCGCATTTTTCCGACGCATCCTTCACTCATCCACCAATTTGAAACGGGTTTGATGGTCTGGCTATGAGCCTCGTTGACACCCCCGCCTGGCGAGCGCTCGCCGCACACGCCGAGGCTGTTCGACCGCTACACCTGCGCGAACTGTTCGCCGCCGATCCGCAGCGCTTTGAAAACTTTTCGCTGCACCAGGACGGCCTGCTGCTGGATTTTTCCAAGCAACGCATCAACGGTGAAACGCTGTCCCTGCTGCACGCGCTGGCCACAGCCGCCGACCTCGACGGCTGGAAGCAGAAGATGCTGGCCGGCGACGCGATCAACCATACCGAGCAGCGTGCGGTTCGCCACATGGCGCTGCGCGCCGACAAGGACGAGCCGCCCGAAGTGCGCGCCGTGCTCGAACGCATGCAGGATTTCTGCGAACGCGTGCACGACGGCAGCTGGCGCGGCTTTGCCGGCGAGCGCATCACCGATGTCGTGAATATCGGCATCGGCGGTTCCGACCTCGGGCCGCGCATGGCAGCCAGAGCGCTGAGCGCCCAGCATTTGCCGGACCTCACCGTTCATTTCATCGCCAATGTCGACGGCGCCGACATCGCCCCTCTGCTCGGCCGCCTTAACCCGCGCACGACGTTGTTCATCGTCGCCAGCAAGACCTTCACGACCCAGGAAACGCTGGCCAACGCCTACTCGGCCCGCGACTGGCTGCTCGCCGCTGCCGGCCGCAAAAGCGCCATCGCCAACCATTTCGTCGCGCTGTCGACCGATCTCGAATTGACCCGCCAGTTCGGCATTCCCGCCGCAAATGTCTTCGAGTTCTGGGATTGGGTCGGCGGCCGCTTCTCGCTGTGGTCGGCGATCGGCCTGTCGCTGGCGCTGGCCATCGGCTGGCGCCAGTTCAAGCAACTGCTGGCCGGCGCCCGCGCCATGGATAAACACTTCGTCGAAGCGCCGGCGAGCGCCAACCTGCCGCTGACGCTGGCCCTGCTCAGCCTGTGGAATACCGACTTCCTTGATGCGCCGAGCATGGCGATCCTGCCCTACAGCCAGTCGCTCGCGCTGTTGCCCGCCTACCTGCAGCAACTGGAAATGGAAAGCAACGGCAAGCAGACCGACCGTGAAGGCCAGCCGGTCGGTGTCGCGACCTGCCCGGTGCTCTGGGGCGAAGCCGGGACCAACGGCCAGCATTCGTTCTATCAATTGCTCCATCAGGGCGGCCGGACCATTCCCTGCGACTTCATCGCCCTGCGCGAGAGCGACTTTCCGCTGCCCGGCCACCATATTCCGCTGCTCGCCAACTGTCTCGCCCAGTCCGCCGCCCTCGCCTTCGGCCAAACTGCTTCCGAAGCCCGCGCCGCCGGCATTCCTGAAGACCTGGTACCGTACAAGGTTTTCTCCGGCAATCAGCCGTCGACCACGCTGATCCTGCCTGCGCTCGACCCCTACACGCTGGGCCAGTTGATCGCCCTCTACGAGCA
>CAZGPO010000110.1:0-7660 GCA_964527745.1 uncultured Dechloromonas sp. | reverse complement strand
GCGATGCCGAGGCGCTTTCCGCCGGCAAGCATGTCATCGTCGTCGACAGCGATGGACACGGCGACCTGCGCGGTTCGGAAGCCGAACTGACCAGCGCCTTCGGCAATCTCGTCGCCAACGCCGTGCGCTATACGCCGGCTGGCGGTACGGTCCGCCTGTCATGGAAGGCGACGGCGCAAGGCGGCGAATTTGCGGTCGAGGATAGTGGCATCGGCATCGACGCCAAGCACCTGCCGCGACTCACCGAGCGTTTTTACCGCGTCGACCGTGGCCGCTCGCGCGATGCCGGTGGCACCGGGCTGGGGCTGGCCATCGTCAAGCATTCGCTGAACCGGCATCAGGCGCAGCTTTCGATTACCAGCAAGCCGGGCGTCGGCAGTCGTTTTGCCGCCCGTTTCCCGGCGTCGCGCGTGACCGGGATTTAGAATCCGGGTCTAGCGGCGCGCGGTCGCCGCCATGACGGCCAGCAGCCCGCAACGCATCGCGCGGGCATCGACCAGGGCATGGTGCTGGCGATTGTCGCTGGAGAAGTGCTGCCGCATTCCCTGCGCGAAGATTTCCAGCGCCGCATCCGGCAAGGGTGCCAGTGTCAGCAGCATGACTTCCAGCGCGCCATCCGGGCCGGGCAGCGCAAGCAGGCCCGGGCGCCGGTTGCGCTGTCCGCTCACCGCGTGGCGGACCACGAGAATGTCCCAGTCGCTGTCGGCGAGCAGCAGCGGGTTGGCAAACCGGCTCAGCCACGCCGCCAGCCGTTCGCCGAATCGGTCGCGCGGGCAAACTGCGGCGCCGCCCTCGAACAAGGGCAAGACGAACTGAAGGACAAAGCCTGAACAGTTCGCACGCGGTACTGGCTCCAGTTCGCAATAGAACTCGTCGCCGTCTTCGCTGACCGCCCCGAAGGAGAGCAATTCCGCGTCGGGGGTCAGCGTCGTGAATTCAGTATCGATGAAAATCCGCATGCGTGTTTTCGCCGGCAAGTCGCCTGCCATTAGCCTAGCGTGAAAGGCGGCTATTGTCGCGGCTTGTGTTTGAGTCCGAGCAGGATGGTGGCCAGCGCTTTCGGGCTTGGCGGGTAGCTGGCATAGCCGACGGCCAGTTGCGCGCTGCCCGCATGCAGATGATCGGCCGGCCTCAGGGGTTGGCGGAAAAATTCTGCTTTTTCCTGTGGCGACAAACGCAGGTTGAAGGCGACGCCGGTCGATGATTCGCCATCCATGATCTCGACGATGCGAATGTTCGAAATGTTGGGCCAGGGAACGAACAGCCACTTGTCGCGTCCCGGAAAGGCGATGCCCCGTTCGTCGGCGACGAAATGCGTGCGTGGCGCGAAGACTCGCCGGTTGAGCGCAACGAAACATAATCCGACAGCGAGAAAAGCGCCGATCACCCTGACCGGCAGGGGCATGGCGTTCCAGTTGTCCACCGTCAGAAAGGCCGTCGTGACGCCGGCGATCCCGGTTCCGGCCCGCAAAAGCTGCGCGAGCCATGCCGGCAGGCGATAGATGAAGTGATCGCCGTCGGGATTTGGCGCTTCTTGATGGATACGGTTCATCAGGCTGCCGGAATCGTCTGGCACCTCATTGCACCGTCATTCCCGTCGCCGTCTGGGCACCATCATCCGGTCGGCTCCATGCTTTCAGGGCGCGCAAGAGCGGGCGCTTCTTGGCCTGATGTGCCTGCATGCGGCGCAGGATGTCGTCGAGTGTCCGCATCGCGTCGGTGATATGCGGCCCTTTGTTGAGCATTACGCATTCTGCGCGCTCGCCCATGGCTGCATCGGTGATTTCGGCGCGTGACGGAAGGCCGGTCTTGGCCAGTGTCTCGAGCACCTGGGTGGCCCAGATTACGGGCATATGGGCCGCTTCGGCAGCCCACAGGATTTCCTCCTGAACTTCAGCGAGGCGCTCGTAACCACATTCGACGGCAAGATCGCCACGCGCGATCATGATTCCTGCCGCCTTGCCAGCCATCGCCGAGAACAGCAGTTCCGGCAGGTTTTCGAAGGCACGGCGGGTTTCTATCTTGAGGACGATGCCGAGGTCCGGCTTGCCCAGTTCGCGCAGCAGGGAACGCAGCGTGTCGACGTCGTGTCCTCGCTGCACGAATGAAAGCCCGACCATGTCGGCAATTTCGGCAACCACGGCAAGATCATCGATGTCTTTGTCGGTTAGTGCCGGAAGGTTGAGGTTGCTGTCAGGCAGGTTGATACCCTTGTCGCCGGCCAGTTTTTCCCCGCTGTCTCGGGCCTGGGTGATTTCGATATCCAGCCACTCTGGGTGAACGCCACGAATGATGCCGCCGATGCGCCCGTCATCGAACCAGATCCGTTCGCCAATCGTGGCCTGTTCGAATATTTCCGGCAAAGTGCAGGCCACGGTAGGGATCGGGTTCTGGCGCGTGCCGCGCCGCTTGAAATCCGCAGGTTTCGGTTCGCCACGGCTCAGGCGCATTTTGCCGCCACGGACCAGGTGCAGCGTTCCCTCCCGCTCGGGCAGGTCGAACAGCCGGCTGACGCTCGCTGTTTCGTTCTTGACTGCGCGCCTTAGGCAGGATTCGCCGGTCAGGTAGGTGGTGTTCCTGCCCTCGGCAAGGACGCTGCCTGCTGTTCGCTTGATCACCGTGAGATGGCGCTCGGCGCCGCGCGCGTCGGTCAGTTCGATCCGGTCGCCGACGGTCAACTGGGCCAGCCAGGGCGCCTCGACACCAACAAGGGCATCGGCACCGGCCACCGGCCGGCTTGTGCCGGCACTGCGCAGACCGAGGATGAACGGTGTGACGACCCGGCCGAATTCGTCCCGTAGCGGCCGTAATTTGAGAACAGTGACGCCAGGTGCGATCCGCCCGGTGCGCAACTTCGGCCCCCCAAGATCCATCAGGATGCGTACCGGTCGCCGTTCGGCCAGCGCTGCGCTGTGCACGTTGGCGGCCATCGCCCGCCATTCGTCCGGCCCGTCATGCGCACAGTTGATGCGGGCGATATCCATTCCCGACCGCGTGAGTTCGCGGATCAGCTTCGGGTCGCTGGCGGCCTCCGACGGCAGCGTGACCATGGTGCGGACCGCACGCTCCGCGGGCCGGATGCCGAGTAGTTCGCTGGTGTGCAGACCGAGGAGATGCTGGCTGCTGTGGATGCCGACCGGTTCATCTGCGCCATGCGCCTGCCAGGGCTGGCCGGTCAGATGGTGCAGAATGCCGATCACCTTGTCGAGATTGGCCAGGACATTCGATTCGGAACGGCCAAGCGACGACAGGCCAAGCTCCGCCAGTTGCTCCTGGAGCAGGCGGCGGTCACTCTCGCGCAACTTGAGGTAATGCACGAAATTTTTGGCGCTGGCGTGATAGCTGGGGTCGACATGCGCCAGCTTGTGGGCAAGATTTGCCTCGCAGCGCAGCATCTTTTCGCGTAATGCCCACAACTGGGCGATGATTGCCTTGCAGGCCAATTGATCCCATGGATCGACAGGTTGTTGGTGCGGGGTCGCTGCTGTGACGGGAGGGGCCGAAATTGTCATGGGGAGAGTTGTTTGCGAATGTCGAGTTCGGAGGTAACTTTCGCTCGCTACTTTAGCGATCATGTGTGACAGGGATATGTCACGCAGCGCGGGAAAACACTGAGCGGCAGCGCACCGGAAAAAGCTAGAATCCGCTTCGCCCCCATTTCCGGAAACTCCCATGACCAGCGCCAGCTTGCCGCAGCCACGGATGAACGATGTCGAGACCATCGCCGTGGTCGGATTCGTACATGGCGTGTCGCATTTTTTCCATCTGCTGCTGCCGCCGCTCTTCCCGTGGCTGATGAAGGATTTCGGCCTGAGTTTCACCGGGATCGGCGCGACGATGACCGTGTTCTTCGTTATTTCCGGGATCGGCCAGGCAGTTTCCGGATTTCTGGTCGATCGCCTCGGCGCGGCACGGGTTCTCGGCGCCGGGATCGGCTGCTTTCTCGGCGCCGCGCTGCTGCTTTCGCTCGCCGACGGCTATGCCATGCTGATGCTGGTCGCTACGCTGGCCGGGTTGGGTAATAGCGTATTTCATCCGGCCGATTTCACGGTGCTGAATCGCCATGTTTCGCAGCCGCGTCTGGGTCATGCCTTTGCCATGCACGGTCTGTCGGGCAACCTCGGTTGGGCGCTGGCGCCGGTATTCCTGACTTCGATCGCCGCCGGTGCTGGCTGGCGGGTCGCCGCCTTGAGCGCGGCGGTGCTGGCCGCTGCAGCGCTGGCCCTACTGTTCTGGCGGCGCCAGGCGTTGAGCGATCCGCCGGCCAGCGACCATGCCCAGGCACCGGGGGCGGCGGTGGCGACCTTTGCCTTTCTCGGATCGGGTGCGGTGTGGTTGTGTTTCGCCTTCTTCTTCCTGATTACCGCGGCCTTCGGCGCAATCCAGAACTTCGCCTCGCCGATCCTGCAAAATCTTTTCGGACTGACGCTGGCAACCGGCGCCAGTGCGCTGTCGGCCTATCTGCTCGGCGGGGCGGCTGGTATCGTCAGCGGCGGCTTTCTGGCGCGCAAGGGCGGGCAGCATGAACGTCTGATCGCGCTGGCGCTCGGCGCAGCGGCGCTACTCGTCATCGCTCTGGCGCTGTTGCCGCTGCCGGCCTGGAGCATCCTGCCGCTGATGACCGGTATCGGCTATTGCACCGGCGTCGCCGGTCCGTCGCGCGACCTGCTGGTGCGCCGCGTCGCCACCTCGCGCTTCGGGCAGGCGGCGTACGGGCGCGTCTATGGCTTCGTCTATTCCGGTCTCGACGCCGGCCTGGCCCTGGCGCCGCTCGCCTTTGGCCGCTTCATGGACAGCGGAAAGTTCTCCGAGGTCCTGATCGGCATCGCTGTCCTGCAAACACTGGCAATTTTCACTGCCTTGCGGGCCGGTGGCCGGGAATGGAATTCAGGCGAAAAAGGCGGTTGACCGCAACGCTTCCAAACGTGTCAGGGCTTGAGTGGCCTGACCCGGCTGGCGGCCAACTTGGCCCTTTCGCGCGCCTCGGCGATAGCCGCGCCGTTGGCTACCGCGACGCCCATGCGCCGTTTCGTGAACGACGCCGGCTTGCCGAACAGGCGCAGGTCGCTGCGCGGGACGGTCAGCGCCTCTTCCAGCCCGGCAAAGGCGATGCCGCTCTCCTCCATGCCGCCGTAGATGACGGCCGAGGCGCCCGGTTCGCGCAGCGCGGTGTCGACCGGCAGGCCGAGAATGGCGCGGGCGTGCAGTTCGAATTCCGAGAAACGCTGCGAGCACAGCGTCACCAGACCGGTGTCGTGCGGGCGCGGGCTGACTTCGCTGAACCACACCATGTCGCCCTTGACGAACAGTTCGACGCCGAACAGGCCGCGCCCGCCGAGGTTGCCGGTGACGGCGGCAGCGATTTCCTGCGCCCGGGCCAGCGCCGCCGGCGACATCGGTTGCGGTTGCCAGGATTCGACGTAATCGCCGGCCACCTGGATGTGCCCGATCGGCTCGCAGAAGTAAGTCTGCACGGCGCCTGAAGCAGCGCGGGCGCGCACGGTGAGCAGGGTGATCTCGTAGTCAAAATCGACGAAACCCTCGACGATGACGCGCCCCGAATTGACCCGGCCGCCACTGGCCGCATAGTCCCAGGCCGTTTGTACATCAGCCGGGCCGCGCAGCAGCGACTGGCCCTTTCCGGATGAAGACATCACCGGCTTGACGATGCACGGGTAGCCGATGCCTTTTTCACCATTTGCGCCGTCGATAGCCACCTGCAGTTCGGCCAGCGAGTCGGCGAATTTGTACGGCGAGGTGGGCAGCCCGAGTTCCTCGGCAGCCAGGCGGCGAATGCCTTCCCGATTCACGGTCAGCTGGGCGGCGCGGGGCGTGGGGATCACCTCGGCCAGCCCGGCGGCTTCGATGTCGACCAGGGTGTCGGTGGCGATCGCCTCGATTTCCGGGACGATCAGATGCGGTTTTTCCTGTTCAATCAACTGGCGCAGCGCCGCGCCGTCGGTCATCGAGATGACGTGGGCGCGATGGGCAACCTGATGGCCGGGGGCGTTGGCGTAACGGTCGACGGCGATCACTTCAACGCCCAGACGCTGCAGCGCGATGATCACTTCCTTGCCGAGCTCGCCGGCGCCAAGGAGCATCACGCGCAGGGCGCTGGTGGAAAGCGGGGTGCCGATCTGCATGGGGGGCTCCGTATCGTGCGTTTGGAAATTCGGCCCAATTTAGGCGTCGACCGCAGCGGAGTCAACGGCGACAGGCGACCCAAAGCGGTAGATGGCCTTTGAGGTAAGCGGCCGTTCAGAAACGTTTGAACTCAGCTGCGGATGGTGTGAAGGGGTCGGTGGCTCACGCGTTACGGTTCCGAGGATTACGTGTTTTCCCGATAAAGGCAGGCATCAGAGCAAATAGCACCAGCATCGCCAGATATACGCTTCCGGAAACGGGGTCGCGGCTGGCGATATAGTCCGCAAGTGATTGTTCTTGCAAGACAACGGCCAGCACCAGTTCGGCAACGAGCAACAGAGCCAGAGCAAGCAGCCCTGTACTGAGGCGCACGGGCATTGAGGGCGGCACGGCGAAGTGCCTGATCACGAATCTTGCTGCGACCAGAATGACGACAAACATAAGCGGCATCTCGCCCAGTTCCGCCATGCGTTCGCCCAAGCGCGGCATGAGAAAAGTGACGCGAAGCGCCCCCAGCACGAAGCCGGCAGCAAACACCAGCGCGAAGTAGGCCAGACCTGCCTTGATCGCGGGTACTGTCAAGTCAGCACTGCGTCTATTGGCCTGCGCAGCGATGGCGGCAACTTCGGCCCGCGGCCGAAGCGAACAACCAGGTCGGGCCTGCGTTCGCCAACACCCAGGAAGGTTGCAAACTGTGGCCTCAGCGTGGGCACTTCCACCGGTTGATTAAGCATTGCGTTGCGGATACCCAAGGCCGTCGACTGGAGTGCAAAGCGTTCGTAGCAGCGCCCTACCTCGATCCATTGGGCGGGGTTCTCCACCTCGGAAACGAAGACGGCGATTCCCGCCGAGCTACGCACATGTTTCGCGTATTTGTCGTTCTCGGCCGTGGGCGTGAAGAACAGGCCGAAGAGCAGGCTGCCCAGCCAGGAAGGAACTGAGGGATTTCCCGACGACGCGGCATACAGGCCGTCGCCCGTGCGAATTGCGTCGTCGGCACTAAAGCGAATCCACGCTTTCAGTTCCTCGACGAAAGCACGGTTATGCATCTGCGCCGTATTTCCCTGCACGACGTACTCCAGAACCTTCTCCAATGCCTCGCGTTCGGTGAGAAGACTGACCCGAACGCCGTTGCCCTGGCACGCTTTCTCCAGAAGCGCGAGCTCGCTCGCTGAAATCGGCTTGCCGTCGTACTCGGCACGCGTGCTCTGGCGTTCGGGGATGGCGTTGAACAGACTGGTCGCAACCGCCTTGGTCGATTCCATGGCAATCCGTAGCACTTTGCCAGCAGAATCATCGAACACGGCGTTTCCGTAGAGTCCGTTGGCGAGTGCCGCCTGAAGCAGATTCTCGGCTGCACAACCGATGGAAACGAACAGATGATGATCATCTGGGTCTACTGCGGGACAGCGTCGCGAAAAATCCGGCAGGATCGATGTGGAGCGGTCTTCGAAGCGGAAGTTCCAGCACTGGGCATGGTGACTGGATGGTGCCAAAGGCGCTCATCGTACCAGTG